>JAZDLZ010000583.1:0-9774 GCA_043801535.1 Pseudomonadota bacterium | reverse complement strand
CGTGGTTTCTCCGTCTGGTCCGAGGCGGAGGATCTGTAGCGTCGAGCTCTTGGCCGAATCAACGACGCCTTGATAGTGACAATGGAAGATCGGACGCTGCTGGGCGGAAAGCCCCGGTCCGTCGATTGCGTTCGGCAGATTCACCGCATCGGTCGCGCCCGTTGTCGCGCCCGTTGTTGCGCCCGCAGCAGGCCGGGTCACGGCAAAGCCGTGCTCGCCGGGCGGCCGCAGATTCGGCGACGATCCATCCGGCGATGGCAGCACGAGCACCGGATCAGCCTCGAGAGTCAGGCTGGCGACCGGCAAGGACACGACCGTCCCGTCCACCGCCGCCGTCATCGCCTGAACGTCACCGGTGATCGTGACCGACGTCTTGGGCGGCGGGGCTGGCGGTGCCGGCGGCTTCTTGGCGTCGTCCTTTGCTTCGCTTCCTGGCGGTGGAGGAGCGCGCTTCACCACCAATTCCGGTGCGCTCGACGAGATCATCTCTCCGCCGCAGTGAACCGCAAAATCGACGCGTGCAGCCAATCCCCGGCTAAAGAAGATGATGCGCGATTCCGCTGCAACTACTGATCCTGGCGGCAAGCTGGCAACGTCGATCTTCACCAGGTGAACGCCCGGCTCGATCCGCGACAAGTGCCACTTTCCAGCGGAGTCGGTGATCGCATAGGAACCGAGATCGCTGAAGACTCGCGCTCCGAAAACCCCGCGCTCGTTCCGATCGAGCCTGCCATCGCCGTCATCGTCGCAGAACACTCGACCGAGCAGCAAACCCTCGTCGAAGACCGGATCGTTCTCGACGCGCAGCGCCACCTCGTCGGCATTCGAGATCTCCGTCTGCCGAGCAGCGTCCAGGAGCACTGCCCGGTTGCGATAGATCCCCTGCTTGGTTTCGAGGCCAATGACGACCTGGTAGGTGAGAGTGAGGGTACTGCCGGCAGTAAGATCGAACGGACCCCAGTCGACAACCTGGCCACCAGAAGCGACGGCGATGCTCTCGGCGAATCCTGCCCCCACTCTCATTCTGGTCTTCTGAGAACCGGGCGGGGCGAGCTCGGCTGCCGCCTGTCCCTTCAGATAGGAGAGCCCGCGGGCGGGCAGGTCGCGCACGAACACTGCTTCGCCGCCCCCAAGATCGCGAGCCGACCGGTTTTGCACGGTAATCGTGTAGGTGACAATGTCGGCCAGCGAGGCAGACGGTCGATCGGCTCGCTTCTCGAGGCGGATCTGGGCGGCCAGCGGATCGATCGGCACATGGTTGTTGAAGACGTCGTCTCCAGCAGCGGCAACGTCGAACTTCAGATAGTAGGTCGTGTCGGCACCTGCCTCGATCGATGGCCAGGCATCGGGGCTGACCTTGCCAGTCGGAGCAAACCCTTCTGCGGGCGGCAAGAGCTGCGACGGGAAGGACCAGGTCGTACCGGTGGAATCGAGGACCAGCCGATACCTGCGTCCTGGCTCGACGTCGAACTTGTAGAATCCAGCAGCGTCGCCCATCGCCGCCGTCATTTGTCGCTGCTGCCCGAGACCCAGCTTGTCGTCGGGAACAATCTCGCCGGGTGTCTCGCTATCGGAGTCGTCGTAGTAGAGCGCGACCCGCACTCCACCGATCGGTTTCCCGGTGGTGGCGTTGTACACCACTCCGCTCGGATCGACGACGACGTCGTGGCCGACAACCTCGCCGCCGGCGACCGACAACGCCGGGTTGCGAGCGAGCTCCACCCCTTCAGAGGAGAAGGCGCGAACCACGTATCTTCCGGGCGGCAGATCGATTTCGTACTCGCCGTCGTCGCCGGTTGTCACCGCGGCGACCGGCTCGGTAGCGACGCCGTGCGCGCCATCGTCATCGTCATCGCCATCACCATTGCCGTTGTCGTCGTCGTGCCAGATTTTCAGGACGAGCCCGGCCAGCGCGCGGTCGCGATCGTCCTGGAACTTCCTGTCCGCTGGTCGACCTTCCACAAAGGCTCGACCGGTCACTCGGCTGGCGCCGGCAACCGAGCCAACCACCACGCACGCTTCGCCGGAGCGAATCCGGCCGCCCTTGCCGACCCACGCCTCGCCAGTATTGCAGACGGACTGTCCATCCTCGATCGCGATCCCGGACCCGCCGATGGTCGCCCGGTAGCTGACGAGCACGGTTTCCCCTGCCTCGATACTCATGCCGGCGTCGATGCGCAGGACGTCGCCGCTGACGGGTTCGGCGGGCGACCCTGGCCAGGCCAGCGAGCCAGGAACGTAGTCGACCTCGGCTGGCAGCTCGTCGAGCACCTCGACGCTGGCCAGCTTCTCCCGGCCGTGGTTGGTGACCGCCAGCGTGTACCAGAGCTCGTCACCGGCGCTGACCTTGCCGCCTCCAAGATCGACCACGCTCTTGGCAATGCTGAGCGCCACCGCCTTGCCGACCGGGACTATGGTGGGCTGGTCGCCATTGGCATCGTTACCGTCGGCGTCGGTAGGCTCGGCAGCCAGGCCGCCGGCAACGACCGTTCCCTGGTTGGTGATGGTTTCCGCTCCCTCGCCAATCCGCAGCTGGAAGGAAACCAGGACCACCTGGTGCGGGACAAGATCGTCGCCAAGCTGGACGGTCAGCACGCCGCCAACTACGCTCCCTTCGTCGCCGTCGGGAGCATCGGTGAGCGTACGCCCGTCGAGCCGCAGCGAGCCTTTGACGTAGTCGGCGCCCGCGCCAAACGGATCGGTCAGAACCACGCCAGTTGCGGCCTCGTCACCGCTGTTCTCGATGGCGATCTGGAATTGAATGACCTCTCCGGGGTCGAAGAGACCGTTGTCATTGCTGTCCTCGACAGGCGCCGGCAAGTAGGTCTTGGTTGTCGTGGCGAGCAGAGCTCCCCCGCCGACCACCACCGCGGTGGCGTCGTTCGGCGCGCTGGTCGCAGGATCGTCGGAGGAGACGGTCCCGGAAAGCTCGCTGGCGGTCACGAATGCCTGGTTGGATACCACGGTCCCCAGCAGTGCATCGGCGCTCACTCGCACTTGCCAGGAAAGCAGCGCCGTCCTGTCGTTGCCTGGCTCGATGGTGGCTGGTTTGTCGGTGCGCGGATCGGCAATGGCCAATCCCGGCGGCGTTCCTGCAGGCGGTCGTCCTCCCGGCAAATCGGGAACGACAACGTCGTTCAGCCGGGTCGAGCCCTTGACGTATACGGTATTGGCAGGTAGTGGATCGAAGAGCATGACGCCGGTAGCGCTGGCAGTCCCCTGGTTGGAGACCGCGATCGAGTAGGTAAGGGTGTCGCCGGGCAGCACCTTGCCGCCGTTCTCGTCGGCGACCGACTTGGCAGCGACGAGGATCGGCCGGGCTACGACGGTCAAGACAGTCGGATCGCCGACCTCTGGGGTAGCTGGATCGTCGGAGAGAACCGGCTGGGCGAGGCCAGTGGCGCTGCCACTGGCCTGGTTGCTGACGAGATCGCCATCGCCGGCCTCGGGTGCAATGCGCGCGCTGATACCGAGCAGCACTCGAGCACCGGGCTCGAGATGAGCCAGGGCTGGGGTACTGGCAGCATCCCAGCTCGCTGCTCCGTCCGCCAGCCTGCCGCCCTGGTTGGGCACGGCATCGAGCAGCGCCACCGGCAGGCGGTCGGAGACTGCCACGTCGTAGGCGTGAGCCGGGCCCTCGACGCTGACCGTGATGGTGTAGAGGACCCGATCGCCAGGGGCGAAGAGTCCGCCGTTCTCGTCGACCACTACCTTGTCGACGATCAGCTTGGGCCTGGCGTCGGCGAGCACCTCGGTCGGGTCGTCGTCTTCTGGATCCGCCGGATCGTCGGTGGCGACTGCCGCTGCCACCTCGGCGCTGGTGATAAACGCCTGGTTGGCGATCAAGGCGCCGTGCGGAACGTCGGCTCTCACTGTCGCTCGCAGGCGCAGCGTGCGCTCGCTTCCCGCTGGCAGTGCCGCCAGGGCGAACAGCGCGTACTTGCCATCGGGCGTCAACTCTCCTCCGATGGGAACGACGTCCTCGAGGTACTGGCGGTCGACCGGATCTCTGACCTCGATCTCGTTGGCGGCGCCGTTGCCACTGTTCCTTACCCGGATCGAGTATTCGATCGCCGTTCCCGGCGCTACCGTTCCTTCCGGCGACGCACCCGTCACCGACTTGGTCGACAGCGACAGATCGGGCAAAGCGACAATCCTGATCGTGGTCGGATCGCCTCGCTGTTCGGGCGTGGCAGGATCGTCGCTCGGCACCGCTTCCGGTATGCCGCTCGCCGTTACCAGCGCCTGGTTCGAGACCAGGTCACCGTCGGCAAGGCTGGTGGCAGTCCTGGCCCGGAACCGGACGGTCAACGGCTCACCCGGAGCCACCTTTTCGACGTTCCAACTGATGGCTCGTGCGCCGGCGTCGTACTTGCCGCCATCGAGCGATTCGACGAGCTCCAGCGATGCGGGCAGAGGATCGCCGATCGTCACGCCACGCGCGAGCGCGTCACCGTTGTTGACCACGTCAATGGTGTACAGGAAGGAGTCGCCCGGACCAGGAGCGCCGCCGTTCTCGTCGGTAACGGTCTTGGTGACCGCCAGATCGATGCGGGCCGCGACCTGCACCGCGGTGGCATCGTCGAGGATCGAGGCAGTCGTCGGATCGTCGGTGAGCACGCTGGTCTCGAGACCGCTCGCCGCCACGATCTCCGCCTGGTTGGCCACCACCGTCCCGTCGTCGAGCGGTTTGGCAACGATGGCGGTGAAACGCAAGGTAATGGTGTCTCCGGCTGCAACCGTGGCGAGAGTCCGGTTGGTGGTCTCGTTCCAGTCGATCTCCCCGCCAGCGAAAACTCCGCCTTCGCCGGCAACAATCGAGGTCAGTCTGGCATCGATCGGGTCTCTGACCCGCACCCCTGCTGCCGGCGTGTTGCCGACGTTGGTAAACGAGATGGTGTAGACTAGCGCGTCGCCAGGTCGAACTGGCGGTCCATTGACGTCGACCACCGTCTTCACCGCCCCGCTGAAATCGGCACCGGCCGACACGCTCCGGCAGGTCGGATCCTCGGCGCCTGGCGTGGCAGGATCGTCCGACAGCAGTTGGGTGGCTACGTCGTCGCTGGTCACCCAGGCCTGATTGCACACTGGGGTAGCATCCTCGAGCGGCGAGACCAGGGTGGCGTGGAGAACGAGGTCGAGCGTGCCACTGCTGCCCGGACAGAGCCGGCGCAGCTCTGGAGTCCTGGCCTGATTCCAGGTCAGGGTGGACGTGGACCGGTCGAATACCCCGTTCTGCTCGGCGACGACCGAATCGGGATCGAAGAGCTCGACGAGACGATCGCCGACTGCCACGTTGTCGGCGCAGCTCGTGCCCTCGCTGCTGAGCGTCACGGTGTAGGTGACGGCGTCGCCGGGCTCGAGCTTGCCCTCGTCGTCGTCGCGCAGACTCTTGTTGACCCGGAGCAGCACCGGTGAGCGTACCGACACCTCGGTTGGATCGTCGGCCGCGGCGGTGGCAGGATCGTCGGTCGGCTCGTCGACCGGACAGCCGCTCGAGCAATTGATGGTCGCCTGGTTGGCGATGGTCGTCCCGTCGTCGAGCGGCAGCACGACGCGGGCAGTGAAGCGCAGCAGCGCGGTCGAGTGGGCGCGCACCGTTGGCAACAGCCAGGCGACAACGTGCGAATCGCGATCGTAGACCCCGCCGTCGCTGGGCGCGATGTCGGCGAGGTTGGCGTCGAGCCGGTCGATTACCGCCACCCTGCTGGCGTCGCGGGTTCCATTGTTGGTAATGGCCAGCGTGTATGCCAGGGCGTCGCCCGGAACAACCTCGCCGCCGTTGACATCGAGCACTACCTTTTCGCTGGCAGCGAAATCCGGTCGCGAGGTCACGGTGAAGCAGACCTCGGCGGTGGTGGAGTCTCCTCCCTGCGCGCTGGTCACCGTCGCTCGCTCGCACACTCGCTCGCCGTCGGCCAGTGGCTCCGTCAAGGTGGCGACGAACGAGAGCCGCACCTCGGGAGCGCCGGAATCCACCGGATCGATCGGTCCGGGCACCGTCCAGCTCACCGTACGAGCAGCAGGATCGTACACCCCTCCGTTCTCCGCCGCCACCGCGGCGAATCGACCATCGACCACCACGGTGCCAATCACGTTGGTCGCCGGCGAGTTGCCATTGTTGCGGATCACCAAGGTGTAGCGGAAGGCATCGCCAGGCTGGGCTGCGCCGCCATTGAGATCGCTCTGCTCGAGCACCGAGAGATCGAATGCTGCTCGTGACGAAACCACCAGGATGGTCGGATCGGCGGCAGCGGCGGTGGTGGGATCGTCGGTGAGGGCAACCTCGGGTAGCTCGGGCGTGGTGACGGATCCCTGATTGCTGATGATCGTACCGTCGAGAAGCGGCTGGCGGATCACCGCGTTGAAGCGAACGATGGTGCTCCTGTCCGGCGCCAGCGCCCGGAGCGACCAGGTAGCCGTGCGCCCGAGCAAGGTGCCGCCGTCGAGGACCTCGAGGTCGCCAAGCTCGACTGGGATCTCGTCGGTCACCACCACGGCGCTGGCGGTCTCGCTGCCGCTGTTGGTGACCCTGATCGAGTAGCGGAGCCGATCGCCGGGCTCGGCGGGCCCGCCGTTGTAGTCGAGCACTCGCTTGGTAGAAGAAGACAGATTGGGAGCGCTGATCACGACCACCACCGTCTCGTCGTCGGCAGCAGGAGTAGCGGGATCGTCGGACAGCACCAGTGGCAGCGGAGCGCCAGGATTGAGCACGGCCTGGTTCCTGATTGGGGTGCCATTGGCTAGTGGAGCGACCACCCTGGCGGTGAACGAGGCACGAACCAGCTCACCGACGGCAATCGTGGCCCACGTCCAGGTAATGGTATTGGTTGGCCGGTCGATGACTCCGGGTCCGTCGACAACGGCAAGACCGGTGAGGTACTCGCTCGCCTTGTCAGTCATGACGGCCGCCAGCGCGCTGCGCGTCCCGGTGTTGGTCACCTCGAGATCGTAGCGGAGGGTGTCACCTGGCTCGACCGTACCGCCGTTCAGATCGACAACCCGCTTGACGAGCCCGGACAAATCGGGACGCGACACCACCAGCAGTGGCGCTGACTCGAGGGTGCGGTCTTCCTCCGGGCGCTCGACCACCGTGAGCGCTGCCTGGTTGGCAATCGCCAGCCCGTCACTGGCATCGGCTTTCACCATGACGGTGAAGCGAATGGTGATGGTGGCGCCGGCAGCGACCGCGAGCCCGGAGACCGAGAACCGGCCAGTACCGTAGGCGCCAGCCGGAGGAGGCAGAAACTCGGAGCCGACAATCGGGGTGAGGAGGGAGAACCCTTCGACGCCTTCCGGCATCGAATCGACCAGACTGACGGTCCCGGTGCGGTTGCCGTTGTTGGTGAGAGTAATCGTGTAGGCAATGGTGTCACCGGGCTTGAGTAGCCCCCCGTCTTGGTCGACGCCCTGCTTGAGCGAGGCGCCAAAAAGGGGCGCATAGCTGACGGCGAAACAAGTGGCGTCCTGGGTTGCGACAGTGGCTGGGTCGTCGGTCGGGAGCGGCGCTTCCAGGAAACCAGCGTTGGCCTGGCCGCGGTTGCAGATCCTGGTCCCGTGGATCTCGTCGGGCAACACCCCGCCGGCGGCGAACGCGGCTTCGCTGGCCACCTGAACCGAGTAGGTGACTAGCCCCGAATCGCCTGCCTCGATGGTCATGTTGCCGACCGTCAAACGGCCAGCCTGGTAGGCACCCTGAGGCGGTGGCTCGAAGATCACCTCGCCACTCGACGACGAAAACACGAGCATGCTCGTGTGCGCTGGAAGGTCGTCGCTGAACGACACGCCGCGGACCGTATTGATCGGATCGCCCGGGATCGTGACCCGGTACTGAACCAGGTCGGCCGGTCCGGTGACTCCGCCGGTCAGATCGACGGCGAGCTTGGTAGGCTGGCCGAGCGTGGCAGCCTCTATCGTGGTGCACGCTGGCCCAAGCTGGGCGGCTGTCGGAGTCTCCAGCGAAACCACGCCAGCGGTGTTGCACAACATCGTGCCGACTTCGGATTCGGTGAGGACGGCACGAAACGCGACGCTGCGGTCGATGTCGGCAGCAGGAGAGGAGAAGAAGTCGATCGTGCCCAGGTCGACGGTGATCTTGCTGCCGGCCACGGTGCAGGCGTCACCGTCGGCAGCATCGGTACAGCGCCGGCCGTCGACCGTGATAGTGCCAGGCTGGTAGCGCAGCCCGGACGGCAGCTCGTCGGTAAGCACCACCTCGCTGGCAGCCTGCGAGCCCTGATTCGCCACCGTGAGGCTGTAGTAGAGCGTCGATCCAGTGGTCGCGCTCGAGACATCGACCGTCTTTCTGGTCACCGGTCCGCGGAAGTTGGGCGAGGGGCGGTTGAGGCGGAGCATGACCCAACCGAGGAACACCGTCTCGGCAGTGTCGGTGAGCGTGCGGTCGAGCACCAAATCGCCCGAGCCAGTGGTAATCACTGCCGAGGTGTCGCCAGTATCGAGTATGCCGAGCCCGCCACCCGCGGTGCCGATATCGAATTCGTCCAGATCGAAACCCAGCGCAGGAGTGGAGTTGTAGACGTTACCCCACGGATTCAACCCGTCGTGGAGATGGACGCCATTGACGTCGAAGAAATCCTGGCAAGTCTCGCAGAGATCGGGGGCGCCCAGGAATGCGTCGCCTTCCAGGCCAAAATAGGCGATCTCCGCCTCGGCGGGCGCTCCCACGAGAAAATCCGCGATCGTGAAGGAGAAAATGCCGAGCGAAGCATCGCTGCCGCTGACCTCGTCGGCATGGACGAAGCCGTCGTAGACCATCACGTCGCGCTGCAAGGTCGACGAGGGCGAGTCGTAGACGAGAATCAGCGTCCAGGCGGCGTATTTGGCCTGACAATACGGATCGTCACCACCGAAGTAGCACTCGTCGACGTGCCCCGGATCGGCGTACACGTCGCCCACCGTGTAGCTTCCGTTCCACGAGAACATCCCCGGGTGAGCGGCAACGAACGAGGAAACATCGGCGCGGCAATAATAGAAAGACAACGGCTGAGCAGGAAACGTGGTGATCAGCTTGCACGACGAATCCGCGGTGACGTTTGCGCTGGCGCCGTCGGCCACGGTGAGAAGAGCATCGTCGTCGACGCTGGCCGCGCCCTGGCCAGGAGCCAGAGAGCCCGACCACCACAGATAGGCCCCCTTCAGCTCGGCGTCGGTCGGAACGTCCGACAGATTGGCCGATGACTCGTCGCGCAGCACGGTGTTCACCGCCAGGTCTGGCCACGGATTGCCCATCAGCGTGTTGCCGATTGCCCTCGCATCGCCGAAAACCCGGTGCGACTCGAACCTGGTGGGCGTCGTACCCTCGACCAAGCCAAAGGCTTCCCCTTCACACATCCCGAGCGCGCCCATGAGAAGCACTAGATAGGATATTGTCCTCAAGGAGCACATCCTCTCACGGTATTACCTCACCCCAAGAGTCTGAAAGTATAGCTAGAGCTTGGCCGAAAACAAAGCAGCCTGTTAGCGAATGCCTGGACCAAGAGATAGAGAACTGAAGAAAGAGCGCTGTGCGTTGTGACGTCGGTCACCGCTGACTGCAGACGAGAAGGACCCCTTCATCTTCCTCGAATTCCGCGGCGGCAAGGGCGTTGTCCGTGACCAGGTCGAGCGCAAGCTCAGACGGCCCGAGTGGTGTGATCGTTGCTCGTTGGTCCCCCGTCGATGGCGGCGAAACCAGAGCGTCAGCGATACCCGACGTGGACGTGTCTCGGTCGGATGGACATGACAAGGCACCCGAGGGAGCGCAGGCCGTTCTCG
>JAZDLZ010000582.1:0-2059 GCA_043801535.1 Pseudomonadota bacterium | reverse complement strand
CGAGAACGGCCTGCGCTCCCTCGGGTGCCTTGTCATGTCCATCCGACCGAGATACGTCCACGTCGGGTATCGCTGACGCTCTGGTTTCGCCGCCATCGACGGGGACCAACGAGCAACGATCACACCCCAGTCCGCGGAAGGGGTTGCTCTTGGTTTCGGAGGTCCGGTGAGCGGGCGAAAGGATTCGTTCCAGGGTTTCGGCCACTGCTTCGGCCTGCGGCCGCCTGGTCGGATCCTTTTCCAGGCAGCGACGGGTCAATGCGATCAGCTCTGCCGGAGTCTCCGCGCTGGCAAATGGTGCCGGCACTGGCTCGGGCCCGATGATCGCGGCGCGTAGAGCCACGGCGGATAGCCCGTGGTAGGGATGCTGCCCAGTGGCCAACTCTGCAAGCATGATTCCCAGCGCCCAGACATCGCCTGCTTCGGAGCCCGAGCATGATTCGCGCAGCCGCTCGGGAGGCAGGTACGCCAGCGTGCCCCACACGGCGCTATCGCAGAAAATTGACGAGGCTTCCGATCCGTCGGAGTCGCCTCTTTCCAGTCTGTGCTCATCCCTCGGGGTCCTGGCAAAGTCGCCGCGGTCTTCTTCCACCACCACCTTCCCGAGACCGAAATCCACTACCCGCGGCCGGCCGTCCCTTCCCAGGAGCACGTTTTCCGGCTTCAGATCCCGATGCAGGATCCTGCGCTCGTGTGCCTCGGCAAGAGCCCCGGCAATCGCCGCAGCGATGCGAATCGCCTCGCGCAATCCGGGACGTTCTTCCTGCAGGCGTTCGCGTAGCGTCTGTCCTTCTACGTACTCCAGCGCCAGGTATGGTCGACCGGCATACTCCCCCGCCGTGTAGAGGCTCACGATATTGGGATGACTGAAGCTCGCCGTTACTTGCGCCTCGCGCAGGAAGCGCGCCATCGTCCCGTCGCGGTCGATTCCAGCGGCACGGACCAGCTTGAGCGCTACCCGCCTGCCCAGGCGAGTGTCCCTGGTCAGATAGACTTCGCCCATTCCGCCGCGGCCGAGGAGACGAACCACGCGGAAGTGGTCCACCATGGTGCCTTCCCGGAGCGCTGCCTCGGGCGCGGCGAGCCCTGTCCTGATCACTGTTCTGCCGTCTCGGCTTGGCGAGGTCTTCCCCCGCAGAAGTGGTTGCGAGGTGTCGGTTGGAGCACTGGAAGGCCACTCTCCCAGACCACCGGCACTTCGTGCCATAGTCGGTGAATCAGACTGCAATAGTCCTCGAAGAACACCGTCAGATTCAGCACGACATAGTCGCCAAGCTCGGTGACCGCGTACAGTCTGCAGCCTCCAGCAGCAGGTGAGTGACGGGACCGTGTAGCTTGGCCGAATCCAGGAGCGCACCGTTTTCCAGACTCCAGATGCCGAGGAAGCCACTGGAGTAGCCGGCAACCAAGGTACCGGGCGGTCCCTCGAGGATGCGAGTGACCGCGCTGGCGGGCATGCTCTCGAAGGCAAAGGACCGGATCGGCTGTTGGCCATCGTGTCCCGGCGAATCGGAGAGTAGCTGGATGCTACCGTCATCAAAGCCGGAAACGACCATGCTCCCGACGCTACCAACTGCCGTCTGTCCCACGTCCGAAGCGAGCACCATGGTCTCGGCGCCTTGCTCGTCAAAGGCGAGCACCGCGCTGCCGGCGGCGACGAGAATGCTGCCGGTCCCGTTCGTTGCGTCGTTGCCGCGGTTCCTGCCGTGGCCGACGGCACGGACCGCGGACCAGGCAATGGCGGTCGCTCGGCCACGATCGGCGCCGAGCTCTACGGACGACCGCGCGCGCGCATCGAAGAGTCGCGTACGACCGTGGGCGATGATCACGCAGCCAGACGGAGTGGCGAGGATTTGCTCGATGCCAGGTGCAGGTCGATCGACGGCGATACGATCGGTTGCCATGTCCCAAGCCTGGAGATGGGTGTGAAACAAAACCGTTGGTCGTGCTGTTCCCGGCCCTCTGTGCCTAGTCCCTAGTTCCTTGTTCCATTCCTCTTTCGAGGTGCTATTCTGGCCGCAGCAACCGGCGGCGCGACGGTGACATGGCACTCCAATGA
>JAZDLZ010000542.1:0-2521 GCA_043801535.1 Pseudomonadota bacterium | reverse complement strand
GCCATTCATTGGAGTGCCATGTCACCGTCGCGCCGCCGATTGCTGCGGCGAGAATAGCACCTCGAAAGAGGAATGGAACAAGGAACTAGGGACTAGGCACAGGGAACAGCACAACCAACGGCTTTTGTTCACACCCGGCAGCACCGTCAACACCGAGCTGATCCACCGCTCCTCGGAGCTCATCGACCTGGTCGAGCATCGACCTCAGGATGGACGTTTAGCGAGCATTTCCCATACCTATGAACAACCAGGTACCTATGCGATAACGCTCACCATAACCAACTTTAATCCGACCAACTGCTACTACTCCTCGACGACGCCAACAATGGACATCGTTACCGTCCACACGAAGATGGTCTCTGTGACGGAAGGCTAGTACACCCGGGCGGAAGTAAGTCGCCGTCGCAAAATAACTTGAACAGTCTCGCCGCCGATCCATCCCGGCTGGCTGCGTCGCTCGTCGGTAGAAGGGCGGCTGCGAGCCCTCGCCGCCCGCAACTGGAAACAGGTGCACCAAGAGCTCACCGTGCTTGGCGCTCTATGCCTTCGCCCGGGCCAGCGCCGCACGTGCCGCCTCGACGTCCGGCGCCATTCCCAGCTCGGAAAGCAGGCGCTCGAGGGTAGCCGGGTCGGTTTCCGCGAGCCACGACTGCTCCGCTGCCGAGAGCGGCCCTAGCTTGGCCTCCAAGAATGTTCGACACCAGCGACGCAATCCTTCTTTGCGTTCCTCCTCGCGTCCCTCCCGGAGTGCTTCTTCGCGCACTGCCACTAGTCGGGCGTCGGCGCTCGCTTCCATGCCGACTACCAGAGACTCCAGGTGCTCGATGATCTCCAGGTGCCCCAGCAATGGCGCGGTCGCATAGTAGAAACGAAGTCGGCCCTCTTCGAGCACCAGATCGAGCCCCAGCACTTCCGATTCCAGCCGGCCTGCGTGCGGCACGATTGGCTTGTAGTCCCTTGCCTCTCCATCGTCCAGACGGTAGCCCGTCAGGCGTAGTCTGCCTCGGTCGTAGATGAAGTACTCGGGGATTCCGAGGCGTGCGTACCGATCCACGTTGGCGACCAGATCTTTGGTCCGGTCGCCAGCGACGAGCACTTCCATCACGAAATCCAGCCCCTTTCCTTCTGCGCTGACCACCCATTTCATCCGATCGTGCGGATCCACGTCCCGCACCGCCAGCAGATCGGGTGCAAAGCGTTGCTCGCCCGGGTAGTAGACGGTCAGATCGCACGCAATGTAGATTCGCCGTCCCAGCCGGCGAAAGAACAGCTCCAGGTCATTCATGGCACCGGTCTTGGCCTTGAAGTGCGGGTCGCCCTCTGGCAGCGCCCGCTCTTCCTCGAGCATAGCGGCTGGAAGACTGTCCACCACGCGGGCCCGCTCCTCCGGTGACATGGCCTCCCATTCGGCCGTGGTCGGAGCCCGTGGCGTCTGAAACGTGCGAGTATGCGGCACCATGTCCTGGATTCTTGCGGGCGCCATGACGTTTGTCCAGTGGTCACATGCCCGTTCGCATGCCTGTTGCCGGTCGGCCGCAGGCTGTCGCGGCTCCGCACCGCGCAACAGCAGCCAGGGGTTTCTCGAGAATCCCGTGCTCTTCATACTGGAGTTATCGGCTGGCGCCGCCGAAAGTTGCTTCGGTACCGTTCAGATCAAGGGTTTTCGACCAGAGGCACCGCGTGCTGTCAGGAAACTCATGGCCAGCGACTATCACTCTTGCCAATACGAACGGCAAGGTGTGCGATGGTCAGCACGAGGTCGGCAATTCCGACTGCCGCGTACCAGACGACCGCGACGTGAGGAAGTCGGACCATGGCGAGCAGCATGAAGCAGAGGAGGAAGGTATCTCTTCGGCCCAGCGTTCGCAGAGCTCCACCGATCCGGCCAACGGCGCCGGCCCGCCCCAGTGTCTGGGTGAGGTCGGCGCCTTCGTGCTGGAACCACCAGCGGAAAGCAAACGGGTTGCCAGTGTGGTGCACCAAGGCGAGCTGGGCATAGACTAGCGAGTTGTAGGCGAGAAACGAGACAGCGGCCGCAATCCCCAGCCAGTAGTAGAGGCTGCTGCCGAGGAGCTTGGCAGAGGCAATGCCGAGTGCCAATCCGAACCCGATGTTGACGAAATCGTCGAGCACATTGTCGAGCCATTCGCCGAACCGCGACGATTGGTACTTCAGGCGCGCAACTTCGCCGTCGCATCCGTCGAGAACCGACTGAAGCTGCACGAGGACGGCGCCCGCTGCTACCGAAGCCCAGGTGCTGCGGAGCACGAGCCAGACTCCGAAGGCACCGATCAAGCTGGTGACAATGGTCAGTTGATTCGGGGTCACGGGTGTGATGCGGTATGGTTGTATTGTCGCGCTGTCGTTACCCGATGGCCTTTCGAGAGCCAGCCCGCAGGAGCCTCGGATTTGGCGCGCCGTCGACCCTCGTTGCGAATTGGCACGGCCGTGCTCGGCGCGCCAAATCCGAGGCATCTCATAGATCCTGATACGTGAACCTGATCGCCCGACGTGATCGGGG
>JAZDLZ010000492.1:0-3471 GCA_043801535.1 Pseudomonadota bacterium | reverse complement strand
GGGGTGCGACGTCGCCGCTGCCACACCTGCGACGCCGGAAGTGGCGAGTCGTCTGTTCCTCGGCGCCGACGCCTTCGCGCTCGAACCCGAGCTCCGCCGTGGCGTAGAAACCCTGCTCCTCCTCGACCTGCTCGAGCACGTCGAGGACCCACTCGACTTTCTGCTGCGCTGCCGCAGCGCGTTTGCCAACGCACGGCGGATCCTCGTCACTCTGCCGGCTCGCCAGGAGCTCTGGTCGAACTACGACGAGCACTATGGTCATTTTCGCCGCTACGACCTCGACAGCGCCCGAGCGCTCCTCGCCAGAGCCCTCATGCCGATCCGCGAGATCGGATACTGCTTTCACTCCCTCTACGCTCCAGCGCTCGTGCTGGCGCTGTTGGGACGTCCGCGACCCGTCAGAATCGCCGTACCGGCTAGCGCGCCATCGCGGCACCTGCACCGTTTCCTGGCGAGCTGGTTTCGACTCGAAACGTACCTTCTGCCCCGCTCTCTGCCTGGCACGTCGATATACGCGCTCGCTTCTTTCCGGTAAAACTAGCGAGCCATCATGACACCACCCTTCTTGCGAGCATCACCACCACGTCGCTTTCGACGACGCCTCGTGCTGGTGATGCTGGCCACGGGCCTTCTGCCAGGGCTTCTCTGGGGAGTCACGACCTACTCTGTCATGAATCGCGCCTTGTCGGTGTCGTTGTCTCCACTCGAATCACTCCTGGAGCGGGTAGCGGCGCAGCTTGCGAACGCCAACGGTCGCGAAAACGACGAAGGTCCTGCCAGCGTGCGAGGCCAGAGCTCCGCCGACCTCGACGGACACCTCCGCGAAGCGCAGCTCAGCCTCGCGCAGGCCGAGCTCGCCCGTCGATCCTTGGCGCGACTGGCTCCCTTGGCATTCGGCGCCATGGTGATGGTCTCGATCGCGATTCTTGTCTGCGCTTCGATCGTGCTTGGTCGAGCGCTTTCGGTGCCAATCGAGAGCCTGGCCATGAGCATGGCCGCATACGCCCGCGGCGATCTGAGCCACAAGATAGTCGAACGACGATCGCGCAACGTCGACGAGCTCGAATATCTGGTGCGGCAGTTCAATTGGATGGGCAGCCAGCTCGAAGCGCAGCGACGAAGGTTGCAGGTGAGCGAACATCTGGCCGCTTGGCAGACGGTGGCGCGAACCATGGCCCACGACCTCAAGAATCCTCTCACCGCCATGCAAATGTCCCTGGCCCGCTTGCTGCGAACGATCGAGCGTTCTGCTGCCCAAGTGCCACCCGAGCGCGTCAAGGAGCTCGCCACGACCTTGCAGGAGGAAATCGGCGTCTTGTTGCGAATGACCGACAGCTTCTCGACCTTTGCCAAGCTTCCACCGCCAGTACCCAAGACGGTCAAGCTGCGCTCCATCGTCGAAGACGTCGGGAGCCTGTATAGCCATGGCTCTCCAGTCCCAGTGATCCTGGCCACCGGCGAACAGATCGAGATCGACGCCGACGAAGACCAGCTCCGACGCGCAATCGGGAACCTGGTCAAGAACGCCCTCGAGGCCTCCCGTCCCGACGACGGCCCGGTTCGCATATCGGTAACGGCAGAGAATGGCAGCGCAGTGATTGCAGTGACGGACCGCGGTCGGGGAATTGCTCAACCAATCGAGGGTCCGCAGATGGTGCAATCGCTGGGAAGCACCAAGCCAGGAGGCTCGGGCCTCGGTCTGCCAATCGCCTACAAGATCCTGAGCGAGCACGGCGGCATGCTCCGCCTCGAGCCGAACAGTAGAGAAGACGGCGGAGGCGGTACCCGGGCAGTGGCTACCATTCCGATCAAGAATCGCCACCGGATTCGCGTGGAGGATCCGACACCATGAAACACGGCAAAAGAATCCTGATTGTGGACGACCATCCGTCAGTCCTCCGCGAAGTCGCAGCCTTCCTTGCCGAAGAAGGGTTCAAGACCATGTTGGCGAGCAGCGCCGCGGAGGCCTGGACTGCCCTCCACGCCTCCGGTAATCGTCCAGACTTGGTGGTCCTCGACATTCGCATGCCCGGGGAGACAGGGCTCGATCTCCTGGCTCGTCTGCCTCATCCCCTGCCAATTCCGGTCGTGGTCTTGTCTGGAGAGGCTTCGATCTCGGATACTGTCCAGGCGCTCAAGCTCGGTGCCACCGACTTTATCGAGAAGCCGCCCACTCCCGAGCGCCTCGTCACCTCCATCCGCAATGCCCTGGCAATCAGGGAGTTGGAAGAAGAACAGGAGCAGCTCCTCGAAGAGCTCGCGCAGCCCGGTAGCCTGGTTGGCGACAGCACAACGATCGACGAGCTGCGGCGAACCATCGCTCGCGTCGGCCCGAGTGAGACGACGGTACTAGTCCAGGGAGAGACCGGTACCGGCAAAGAACGAGTAGCTCGCGCCCTCCACCGGAGCTCGGGGCGCAAAGGGCGCTACGTTGCCGTGAACTGCGCCGCGATCCCCGGTCAACTCCTCGAAAGCGAGCTATTCGGCTACGAGAAGGGCGCCTTCTCGGGGGCGGTGAGCCGGCGAATCGGCAAGATGGAACAGGCGGATCGCGGAACGTTGCTGCTCGACGAAATCGGCGACATGCCGATGGAGCTCCAAGCCAAGCTGTTGCGGGCGATCGAAGAGCGAGCGGTGGAACGCCTCGGCGGCAACGAGCCGGTTGCCGTCAACGCGCGGATTATCGCCGCGACTCACTGCGCTCTCGAGCAGGCAGTGAAGGACGGTGGCTTTCGCGAAGACCTGTACTATCGACTGAATGTGTTCCCGGTGGTTGTGCCTCCGCTGCGGGAGCGACAGGACGACATCATTCCCCTGATCCGTGCCTTCGCCGCCGAATTCCTCGGATCCAAGGCCCTGGTCACGATCGAGGCTGCGGCAGAATCCGTGCTGAAAGGATATCGATGGCCGGGAAACGTTCGCGAGTTGCGCAACTACGTCGAGCGGATGTGTCTGCTGAAGACCAGTGCCGCGTTGGTCCTCGGCGACAAGGAAGTCTCCGTTCTTGGTAGATCGACGATTGCCGCAGCAACGCAGAGTGGGCCGGCTCAGCTGGCACTCGGCCAAAAAAGCTATCGGGAGCTCGTCGAGGACTTCGAACGTTCTCTCATTCGCCAGGCAATGGAGAAAGCAGGAAAGAACGTGGCGGCGATGGCCCGGCTTCTCGGAGTCGACCGGGGCAACCTCTACCGGAGAATTCAAGCTCTCGGATTGTCTGTCAGCGAGGGATAGCAGCCTCGAGCTGAGGGTGTGAACAAAAGCCGTTGGTTGTGCTGTTCCCTGTGCCTAGTCCCTAGTCCCTAGTCCCTAGTCCCTAGTTCCTAGTTCCTTGTTCCTTGTTCCTTGTTCCATTCCTCTTTCGAGGTGCTATTCTCGCCGCAGCAATCGGCGGCGCGACGGTGACATGGCACTCCAATGAATGGCCGAATTGAACAAGGAACTAGGAGCAGAGGACCAAAGACCGAGAACGGC
>JAZDLZ010000036.1:0-2742 GCA_043801535.1 Pseudomonadota bacterium | reverse complement strand
TGGTTCGGAAAAACGGTATCGCTGCTCGCCGAGAGAGCCGCGACGCTCGAGCCCCAGGTTATCGTCGCCATCGAGTCCCGCGGTTTCATCTTCGGCGGCGCCCTGGCAGCGGCCATGGGGATTGGCATGGTGCCAGTGAGGAAGCCAGGCAAGCTGCCCTACCAGCGCAGTCGTGTCGAGTATGCTCTCGAATACGGGGTGGACGCCCTCGAAATGCACAGCGACGCACTGCTGCCGGGCTGCCGTGTGGTGGTAGTTGACGACTTGCTGGCCACCGGCGGCACTGCCAAGGCAGCGATCAAGCTGACGGAGCAACAGGGAGCGAGGGTTGCAGGTTGCCTTTTCGTGGTCGAGCTATCATTCCTCGGCGGTAGGGAAAAGCTCGGCGAGTATCGGATCGAGTCGCTGATCGGGTACTGATAGCAGGAGGGGGCCAGTGCGAAACGAGTCATTCCGTTCGGTTCCGGACATGCTATTGGGGCGGGTGGCTGCCACCCCCAACGGAGAGGCATTCCGTTATCCAGAGGGAGGGCGTTGGCGCACGTTGCTCTGGAAGGACGTTCTCGAAAGAGCTCGCGCGATCGCAGGTGGATTGCGGAGCCTTGGTCTCAAGAACGAAGAACGCTGCGCAATCCTTTGCACCACTCGCATCGAATGGATCCTGGCCGATCTCGGGATCATGTGTGGTGGCGGGGCAACAACGACGATATACCCCACGAGCACCGCCGAGGAGTGCGCCTATATCGTCAACGATTCGTCGACGGTCTTCGTGTTCGCCGAGGACGACGGCCAGGTCGCCAAGCTCGAGCAGCGGCGAAACGAGGTTCCACATCTGCGCAAAGTGATCGTGCTCGACGGTAGCGCCAGTGACGACGGCTGGGTTGTTACTCTGAAGACGTTGATGGAGCAGGGGGTGTCCTGGGATGCGGAAGACCCCGGACGGTTCGAGCAGATCTGCCAATCGATCAGCCCGAACTCGCTGGCGACCTTGATCTACACGTCGGGAACGACTGGCTTGCCCAAGGGAGTCGAGCTACCTCACGATTGCTGGATCTACGAGGGGGAGGGGATTGACGCGCTCGGCCTCCTTCACCAAGACGATCTGCAGTACCTGTGGCTGCCGCTCGCCCATTCCTTTGGCAAAGCAATGATTGCAGCCCAATTGCGCATTGGCTTTCCGACGGCGGTGGACGGTCGAATCGACAAGCTGGTCGAGAACCTGGCAGTCATTCGACCGACGTTCATCTGCGCGGTTCCGCGAATCTACGAAAAGGTTCACAACCGAGTAGTGACATCGGCCAAGGCTGGCGGGTCGATGAAACGGCGGATTTTTTCGTGGGCGCTCGCAGTCGGCCAGAGAGTCTCGACGCTGCGCCAGCAGAAGAACGAACCGACGCCACTCTTGGCGCTCAAGCACGCTCTGGCAGACCGCCTGGTTTTCTCCAAGATCAGGGCGCGTTTTGGTGGACGGCTCCGATTTTTCGTTTCTGGTGCTGCTCCGCTGTCGCGCGAGCTGGCCGAGTTCTTTCACGCTGCCGGAGTGGTGATTCTCGAGGGGTATGGACTGACCGAGTCGAGCGCGGTCACGTGCGTCAATCGGCTCGACCACGTCAAGTTCGGCACCGTCGGTCCGCCAATCCCTGGTACGGAGCTCCGATGTGCCGAGGACGGCGAGATACTGATCCGCGGGCGCGGGGTGATGCGCTGCTATCACAACCTGCCCGACGAGACCGATCAGACGTTCGATCACGACGGTTGGCTTCGTACTGGCGATATCGGGCGAATCGATGCCGACGGCCACCTGGAAATCACCGATCGCAAGAAAGACCTCATCAAGACCGCTGGCGGCAAGTACGTGGCACCGCAGGCGCTCGAGGTGAAGCTGAAGACGATCTGTCCGTATGTGAGCCAGATCCTCGTCCACGGGAATCGTCGTAGCTTCTGTAGCGCCCTCGTGACAATCGACGAAGAGGCGGTCAAGGGCTGGGCGTGCCGGCACAACCTGGGAAGCCTGGCCAGCGACAACGCTGAAAAGCTGGCGCAAAGACCAGAAATCGTTGCGCTCGTGCAGCGCTACATCGATCGTCTCAATGCGACCGTTGCCAATCACGAAACCATTCGGAGGTTCGCGATCCTCCCGAATGACCTAACCCAGGAATCGGGAGACTTGACACCGAGCCTCAAAGTGAAGAGGAAGACGGTGGAGAACAAGTACAAGCAATTTCTCGACAGCTTCTACACCGAGAGTGGCCCGGTTTGCATATCGTAGCGCTGTCACAACCCCGGCCTGCCAGTCGGGCCAGTCAGGCCAGGCGTGCGGCTAGTCCGTTTTGGCGAAGTCCTGCGTCCAGTAATACCTGTGCTCTGAATCGATTTCGGCGACGACGGCGTTGAAGAAGCCGATCCCTACTTCGCTGAACCCTGGATTCATGACATTGGCGCAGTGACCGTCCGAGCCCATCCAGGCAGCCATCGCTTCTTCGACGGTCTTGTAGCCAGCAGCGATGTTTTCCCCCAAAAAGCTCCAGCCATAGAATTTCTGTGCGGCTATTCGTTCCCTCGGTTCTTTTTGGTCAGGGTTGGTGTGGTCGAAGAACTTACGAACGGCCATGTCTTTGCTGTGCAGTCGAGCAGCACAGCGCAGCTTTTCGTTCATTGTGAGCAGCGACGCTGGTTCGAACACTCCCTTGGTGCGACAATCGGCACCCATCTCACGTCGCGCATTGACCGCGACGAGGCAGT
>JAZDLZ010000414.1:0-2688 GCA_043801535.1 Pseudomonadota bacterium | reverse complement strand
GGCCATTCATTGGAGTGCCATGTCACCGTCGCGCCGCCGATTGCTGCGGCGAGAATAGCACCTC
The DNA here is from genome assembly GCA_043801535.1 of Pseudomonadota bacterium. Classification (GTDB taxonomy): domain Bacteria; phylum Myxococcota_A; class Polyangia; order Haliangiales; family SHYZ01; genus JAZDLZ01. The sequence goes on along the minus strand of JAZDLZ010000414.1, from coordinate 2,624 downwards.
GAAAGAGGAATGGAACAAGGAACTAGGGACTAGGGACTAGGGACTAGGCACAGGGAACAGCACGACCAACGGCTTTTGTTCACACCCTAGCAGAGCAGAAGATGTGGCTAGCTAGCGGTGAGCTCCGCGCGGCGAAGCCGCTTTCCGCTCGCGGTCACTATCGCCGTTTTGGGGTTACACTCTTCGGGCGCCAAACGTCAGCTATTCGGAGAAGAGTCGTATGGACTGCGTGCGCTTGGCAGACACCTATCAGCGATATGCGCCACTGGTGCATGCAAGAGCACGACGGATCGTTGGCGACGAGGCCAACGATGTCGTCCAAGAGGTCTTCATGCGGCTCATCAACAACCAGCCCGACGAACAAAAGCTTCTGGCCTGGATGTACGCAACGACAACGAATATCTGCCTCGACAGGCTGCGCCATCTGTCGCGGCGCGGCGCGGATTGGCGAAGTGAGGTCAAGGCCAGCTACGAGGCTGGCATGCAATGCCGAAGCGGAGAAGAGCTCCTGCTGTCGAACGACCTTTGCCGGCGGGTCATGGCCAATTTCGACCGTAAGACCCAGGAGACCGCGCTGCTCGTCTACTACGACGAAATGACGCAAGAGGAGGCGGCGCGTTTCCTCGGTGTCTCGCGTCGAACCGTGACTGAGCGACTGAGGCGCCTCAACGAACAAGCAACCAGATTGGTGCAGCGATGGCAAACGGAGAAGATCACCTCTCCAACTATCTAGTCGATCGGATGATTGCCGATTCGATTGATCAGACGGAGCGAGAGCGCGCTGGGGCGCACCTCGAGGTCTGCCAGGCTTGCGCGCACAAGCTTCAGCGGGCCCGAGATGATGCCAGGCAGTTCCTACTGTCCCATCCGCCGCCGCAGACAGCAGCCCTGTTGTTGGAACAGGTCAGCGTCGATAGTCGAGCGCGGAGAGGGAGCAGTACGGGAGCACGTTGGTCACGTCCCTGCCCTGCTCGCCGGTGGTTGGAGAGCTGGCGCTGGCGACTGCTGGTCCCTGCACTGGCTACGGCCAGCGTTGCGGGTATGGTGCTGGCGTTGCTGGCTCGCACGCCGGCGCCGTCCGGGACACATGGTCTCGCAGCGGTAGTGGCCAAGGGAAGTCCGGGGATTTCCCTGCTAGTGCGGCGTCAGGGCCAAGGCGGGCTCTGGGAAGGGAGGAGCGGGGAATCCTTCGCTGCTGGCGATGTTCTGCAACTCGAAGTAAGTCAGGCTGGAGGTAGCACTGTCTCCGTCTATTCGATGGACCACTATGGAAAGCTCTCGGCTCTCTTCTCTTTCGCGGCCGACGAGACAACGACAAGGGCACCAGCGAGCCTTACTCTCGACGACAGTATCGAGTCCGAGCGTCTCTGGGTTTTCTTTGCCTCCATGCCGCTTGCCGATGAAGTGATTCGTGCTGCCGCCACCGAGGCATTCGAGGCGGCAGCACGAGACGTGGAGCGAGTCGAGGCCATCCGGTTGCCGGGATCCGATCAAACGACGAAGGTACGGTCGATTCTCTTGCGCAAGCAAAGAGCGCTTCCCGGTCCGGCCACGCCAAACGTCTCTCCGGATGAGTAGGCGCCTGCACAACGCAGCTCCGCCGCAACTATGTCGCCGTCGCAAAATAAGACACTCGTTCAAGTTATTCTGCGACGGCTCCTAACGAGCATCCGCAAGGAGTGACCAGATGCGAGCCTCTTCGTCCGCGATTCCACAATCCACCCGGGATACCTCGCTGGTGACCGTGTTGGGATTGGCGCTATTGGGGTTGGGGTGTGGAGATCCCCTGGTTGATGAAAGCTTATCGGTCGACTTGGCGGTTGACGAGGTGTTGCCGGAGCGAGTGGCCACGCGTGGCGGAACCGAGATTGCAGTGTTGGGCCGGAATTTCGTCGAGGGTGCTGCTGTCTTCGTCGGCAACGTCGCTGCCCTCGGCGTCGAGTGCGAGGGTCGAAAGCGACTGACCTTCGTGGCTCCGCCGCTGTCGGTCGGGCAATACGACCTGCGGGTGATCAATCCAAACGGCCAGGAAGTCACGGTGAATGCTGCGCTGCGCTACTACGCCGAAGGGATTCAGTTCTCCCAAGGCGTCTTGCTCAGCGCTCCCACCGCGATCCGTGGCTATCGTATCGACGATATCGACGGCGACAGAGACCGAGACATAGTCACCGACGAAGGAGCGGCGTTGGGCATCTTCCTCAATGCCGGCGACGGTTCTTTTGCTCGCGGAACGACAATCGAAAAAACCGGAGATCTCGTTCTCGTCGGTGACGTATCCGGCGACCAACGAGCCGACGTCCTGTGCTCGACTGGTCTGTACCTGGCGTCCGGTGACGGCGCCTTCGAGGCTCCAGTCGCGCTCCCGATCGTGCTGAGCCGTTTCGATCAAACGATCTTCGGTGATTTCGACGGCAACGGGATTGGCGAGTTGGCAGTGTTCCGTCCGTTGCTGAGTGGCACCGATGTTCCGTGGCTACGTGTCTACCAGGTTTCACCGGTCGGGGAGATCCTCCTCGCCCGCGAGTTGCCATCGGTGATGCTCCACACCGTCGGTTCTGTCGTCGCAGTGCCGCTGGCAGGTGATATCAACGGCGACGGCGCAATGGACCTGCTCTACTGGGGCG
>JAZDLZ010000413.1:0-11735 GCA_043801535.1 Pseudomonadota bacterium | reverse complement strand
TGCCCAGGGTCGACACGAGGTGAGTCTCCAGTTCAGCGACGGATGTGACTACGAGTCGCCGGTATACGAGCTGGTGCTGATTCGCGACGAGACTGCGCCGGCCATCGAGTACGTGCGACTGGCAGGAGGACAGGCCTACACCAAGGATGCCACGGTGGCGCTGGCAGTGGCGGCGAGCGACGAGCTCACGACCGCGATGGAGATGCGAGTTGCGGCGTGCAACGTCGCTGAGAACGGAACCTTTGCCTGTGACCCGACTCTCGATGCCTCGAGCTGGGTCCCCTATCGCGAGGTGCAATCGGTGACGTTTTCCGGCGGCCAAGGCAGGAAGGGAGCGCAAGTACAGGTTCGGGATCGGGCCCACAACGAGACTGCGGTGGCCGAAGCAAGCATCATCCTCGATTCCGAGGCGCCAGAGGTGACTTCGTTGACCATTGGGAATGGGAGCGGGACGATTACCAGCGCCGAGGCGGAAATCCAGGCGAAGGTGACCGGCGCCCAGTGGATGCAGGTCGGGGAGGAGTCGGGATTGGGGGGAGTGGCATGGCAGCCATTCGCCCAGTCGTTTTCCTATCACTTTGGCTCCGAGGAAGGGACGAAGAATCTCTTCGCGCGTTTCAAGGACGAGGCAGGAAACGTTGGCGGCGAGGTAACGGCGACGGCCGCCCTGGTGCTGCGCGGCACGGTGACGGGTCGCGTCGAGCTCGAGCTTGGCGGCGATCCCAGCCAGGTCGAAGTCGTGCTGATGGGGACGGAGCATCGGACATCGCCGACGACCGAAGGGATCTACAGCATCGGCGGCGTGCCGGCTGGATCCTATCTGGCCGAGTACCGAGGCACAGGAGAAGTGGCTGGCAGGTACGAAATAGTCCAGGCGCTGGCCAGCGTGTCCGCTGGCAGCACGTCGGTGATCCCGACGGTGATGCTGCTGATGGCTCACGGCGATCTGGCCGGAAGCGTGACCCTGGAGGGCGCCAGCGACAACGCCGGTATTCTGGTGGAGATCGTAGGTACGGCGCTCTTCACCACCACGCTTGCGAGTGGTTCCTGTGCGATTGCCAGGGTGCCAGTTGGAACCTACGGCGTACGCTTTTCCAGGGCTGGCTTTGTCGGCAAGACGGTCAGTGGGATCGCGGTAGTCGACGGGGTGACTACCGTCGTGCCGGCCGAGCAACTGCTACTCCATCGCGGATCGGTCGAGGGCCAGGTATTGCTCGAAGGTGGTGGCGATCCCAGTGTGGTCGAAGTCGTGCTGCTCGGCACCAGCTACCAGGCGTCGGCCGGAACGGATGGCGGATTCAGTATCAGCGGAGTGCCTGCCGGAGGCTATCTGTTGGAGTATCGGCCGACTGGTACTGCTGCTGGCGAGCTCCACAGCGTGCAGGCGACCGCGACCGTGGCTGCTGGCGCTGCAACTGTCTTGCCGACCGCAACTTTGCCGATGGCGCGCGGCGTCGTCGCCGGCAGCGTGACTCTCGAAGGAGCCAGCGAGCACGGCGGGGTACTTGTCGAGGTCGTGGGAACAGTGCTGTTCACCACTACTTTGCCGGGCGGCGCCTACGAGATTGCCGGTATTCCAGTCGGAACCTACGGAGCACGTTTCTCCAAGGCTGGTTTCGCCGGCAAGACGGTCAGTGGGATCGCGGTAGTCGACGGGGTGACTACCGCCGTGCCGGCCGAGCAACTGCTACTCCATCGCGGATCGGTCGAGGGCCAGGTATTGCTCGAAGACAATGGCGACCCGAGCGTGGTGGAAGTAGTGCTGCTCGGGACTAGCTATCGGGCGTCGGTGGCAGTGGGTGGAACCTTCAGTATTGGCGCAGTGCCTGCCGGAGGCTATCTGGCCGAGTATCGGCCGACTGGTGCTGCTACCACCCGCTATCGACGCGCGCAGGTAGCAGTGACGGTCACGGCCGGAGCAGCGGCCACTCTACCGGCGGCTGCTCTGCCGCTCACTCGCGGCGATATTGCTGGTAGCGTGACCCTCGAAGACGCCAGCGAGCACGGCGGGGTGTTCGTCGAGGTCGTTGGAACTGCGCTGTTCACGACTACGCTGCCGAGTGGCAGCTATGCCATCGCCAACGTACCGGTGGGCACGTACACCGTGCGTTTTTCGCGGGCGAGTTTCGTCGGCGTCACCGCATCTGGAGTCGTCGTGGCGGACGGCGTCGCGACAGCCGTGCCAGCCCAGCAGATTCTGGTGAGCAGAGGCTCGCTCAGCGGAGTTGTCCGGTTCGACGACGCCGCCGACCATTCCGGCATTGCCGTGGCTCTGGTTGGCACTCCCTACCAGGCCACGACCGCCAGCGACGGCTCGTGGTCGATCCCTGCCCTGGCTCCGACGTTCTATAACCTCGAGGCGAGCAAGGAAGGCTACATCCCCGTGCGGGAGAACGGACTGTACGTTGCCTCTGCCGTCGATACTGCCGCCGGAACGCTGCTGCTCACTCGGCGCAGAGGATTGGTCGCTGGCACGGTCGAGCTCGAAGGAATGGCGAACCACGCCGGGGCGCTGGTGACCCTCCTTGGCTCCAGCTACTCGACGACCAGCGCCGCCGACGGTTCCTATCAGCTCAGCGTTCCTCTCGGCAACTACGGTGGTGTTCGCGCAACCATGGACGGGTATGCCCCGGCAGAGGCTACTGCCACGATCACCGTGACGGATGTTGGCACTGCCAACATTGGACCGCTGCTGCTGCGTGCGGTCAGCAACGACATCAGCGGGAAGGTAACGCTGTTCAATCAGCCGTCGGCTCTCGGAATCCTGGTCGAAGTATTCGGTGTGGTTGGCCAGCCGACCGAGGATTACAGCCTTTCTCACTTGATTGACGACCCATCAGGGAGCTTTGCGCTCACTGGGGTGCCGATTGGTCCCTACTACATCAAGTATTCGTACGGCTCTGGATGGGAAACCATTACCCGTTCCATCCAAGTTGCTGCCGGTCCGGCCTCGACTCTTTCGACCGAGGTGCTGCGCCAGCAGTACGTGGTGATAGACGCCGGGGCAGCCTACGCTACCCAGCTTGCCGTGACCTTGTCGCTCGGCTCCTCGGATTGTGCGTTGACGATGATCAGCAACCTGGCCGACTTTGCCGGTGCCACCTGGGATGCGTGCGCTGCTAGCAAGGCCTGGGTTCTGGCCGGACCGGATGGCACCAACACGGTCTACGCCAAATTCCTCGATAGCCAGAGCAATGAGAGCGCAGTGGTGCTCGACAGTATCTGGCTCGACCGCAGCGCAACGATTGCCTCGGTGACGGAGGACACGACGGGGGCGCCGGTGCACCGCAACGACACCATCCACTTTGTCCTGGCCGCGAGCGGCGAGGCCGGTGGAACGGCGACCGTGGACGTCGTTGGCTATGCAAACGGCATTGCCCTCTACGACGACGGTACCCACGGCGACGTCGTTGCCAGCGACGGTACCTACGAGCTCGACTACAAAGTGGCGCTCTCCAAGGACGTGAACGGTGCCACGGTGACCGGGCACTTCACCGACCGCTATGGCAATGTTGCCGCGCCGGCGAATGCCGCTGGCACGGTCACCATCGCCATTCCGCCGCTGATCCGCAACGTCAGGGTAGTGCCCGACAGTGAGACCGGCGTGGCGACGGTGTCGTGGGAAACCGACGAGCAAGCCCAGGGAGTCCTGCAATGGGGGCTCGACGATTTCTACGGCAATAGCGAAGCCGACGTGACCTACGCATACGGGCATTCGTTCGAGATTGGCGGCGGTGCCCTGGCTCCGAGCACGGCCTATCACTATCGCATCGCGGCTACCGACCTGGCTGGCAACCAGGCGATGACCGTCGACGCTGTCTTCTACATGCGTCCCAACCAGCCGGAGATGGTTGTCGCCATGCCAGGTGACGATCGGTTCGACGTGCGCTGGGAAGCCCCACCCCAGGAGAACGTGGTGGGCTACAACGTGTATCGGGCAACTGCGAGCGGCGGTCCGTACAGCAAGCTCAATGGTGGGGTGCTCTACACCAGCGAGGCATTGGCCTACTTCGATGTCGACGTAGAGAACGACACCCAGTACTTCTACTACGTCACTGCGGTGGACGAATTCGGCAACGAGAGCGAAGGCTCGGCGGCGGTTTCTGGGACCCCGCAGGCGAATGCCGGGCCTACCTATGTCTCCGGAGTGTTGGCGCCAAACCAGGTGTGGACCACCAAGGGGAGCCCGTACATCGTCCAGGGAAATGCTTTGGTCGAGGCTGCCAACTCGCTGGTGATCGGGCCAGGCACCCAGGTTCTGTTCGACGGAAGCTACATGATCCGGATCAACGGTCGCATCGCCGTCATCGGTGCCGAGGGGGCGGAGGTGCTGATCACCTCGAACATGCCGGTTCCTGCTCGCGGTGATTGGCGAACCCTGCGGATTCGCTCTACTTCGCCTGCCGGCCGTCTCGCTCTCGCCGCCGGCACCTATGCCGCCGGCAACTTGTTCTACCGCGCCCGAGTCGAGTACGCTGGCGAGGGAGCGATTGGCTGCGAGAGCGCCACGCTGGCGATCATTCGCAGCACCATCGCGACGAGCAGCGACGGCGCGGGGATCGACTGTTCCGGTGGTACTGGCACCGCCCGCTGCTACGGCGCGGTTGCCGCGTACCAGAGCAACGTGTTGGTGGCTTCCTCGGTGATCACCGATAACCGCCACACTCTGTTCAGCACCAACGATGACACCCTGGGCGGCGGTCTGGCACTGCGCGGAGGCTCGGCCGCGATCCACGCGTCGACTGTGAGCAACAACTACGTGGACTGGTGGAACTATGGCTACTCCGGCGGCGGTATTGCCGCCATCGAGGCTGTGCTGCAAGTGAATGGCAGCACCATCACCAACAACCAGTGCGCGGCCTCGACCAGCAGAAACGGTGGGGGAATGATTCTGGCTGGGACGACCGCGACCGTCGTCGGTAGCACCATCTCGTCGAATCGTTCCGGCAGTGACATCTCGGCTGGCGGAATCGCCGTAGTCTCGGGAGGAAGCACGGTGGTCGCCGACTCGGATATCGTCGACAATACCTGCGCCGGCGACCGCTCCAGCGCTGGTGGGATATTGGCTGCCGGTCATACCCTGGTCGTCGGGGCGCGCATTCTCGGCAATGCCCTGACTGGCAGTCCTAGAGGTCCGGCTGCCCAGGCCGTGGCAGCGGGCGATATCGACGTGGTTGCCTGCACCATCGGTGATTCGTCGCCTGCCGGCGGTGTGCCACTGGTGATCTTCGGCGAAGGCTACGGGCTCTATGCCAGACCAGTCGGAGTGACCGCCGATCTCTTGTGGAATCATTTCGTTGGAGACTCTGGCGGCGGAACGCTCGTCACGATGGGTCTCGCCGGAGACGTCATCGGCGGCAGCTCGTTCCTCGACGACTCGGCCTCGGTGCTGGTCGAATCGACGCTGGTCGGGGGTACGCTCGATTGCGGTGCAAGCTACTGGGGCGCGGTCACCACCGCCGAGATGGACAGCGAAGGCGTGTATTCGAACATCGTCCGTATCTACGACTATCAGGACGACTTCGACCTTGCCAGGGTCCTCTATGACAACTGGGTGTCCTCGGCATTCCCGCTCGCCCACATCGACACGCCGTACTGGGGACAGAGAGTGAGCCAGAGCGAAACGCTTGCCCTCTCTGGTTACGCCGACGACCCCGAGGACGGCGCCATATCCAGCGCGTCGCTGGTTTGGCGCGACGACGATGCGGGCGTGCTCGGCACTGGCGACACGCTCGAGGTGAGTGGCCTCGCGCTCGGTCACCACAAGGTCTGGCTCACCGCGACCGACTCACAGGGGCAGGAAGGGAAGGTGTGGGTGGAGCTCGACGTGGTGAATTGAATGAGAGCTACCTAGAGATCGTACGTGCTCACCGGTGCTCCTAGACCACGACGATATCCTCGTCGGTAACGACGTGCTCTTCTTCCATTCGCTCGTTGCTGATGCGGTAGACCTCGGCGAGTAGCGCAGGGTGCTCGACTGCAACGCTGCTAAAGGCATCCCTGTCCAAGGATAGCGTCACTACTGGCGTCAGCGTCTTCACGTCGGCAGTGGCCGGCCTCCGGCCAAGCAGGCTCATCTCGCCAAAGACATCGCCAGTCGTCAAGGCAGCAACACGCTTTCCGTCCTTGCGCACCTCGACGTCACCCGAGACCAGGACATGAAGACAACCAGCTATTTCTCCCTGGCATACTATGGTCGCATTGGCCTCGAACATCTTGGGAACGAATGTTCGAACGAGCTGCTCCCGAGAAGTGGCAGGCAGACGCTTGAACACGTCCGAGGTTCGCAGCGTGTTGGCCAACAGCCGGTTGCGTGCAAACCGGGCAAGGGTACCAGCGATTCCCGGAGATTGGGTGGCAGCCTCCTCGAGCGCCGCCCGTGATACTTCGAGCAACCAGACATCGTCGATGCAGCTGACCCGCGCGGTACGACGAATGCCGGCCAACAGGAGGGCAATCTCGCCGAAAAACGCCTCTGGCCGCAGTTTGCCAAGCTCCTGTCCGTTGCGGTCGACGCGCAGCGTGCCGCGGGCAACCAGGTAGAGCTTCTCGGCAGCGTCACCCACCTCGCAGACTACTTCGCCGGCGTGCAAGCGAACGAGCTGCATCTTCCCAGCCAGCTTGACGAACCCCGGCACATCGGTTTCACCAAGCAGGGGCACCAATGGCACCTTCGCCGTTGCTCCGCCGGCCACGGCAGCGTCTGCTCTGGCTGCGACTTGGGCAATCGCCTTGCTGGCCTGGGCAACGACGGCTCTGGTATCGGTGGCCGCCCCCCCCGCATCCTGGCGCTTCACGGACTTGGGCGGGGCCGGAGGACGCAGGCCAGGGGGGATGCGATCGGCGGGACTCGTCGCTGCAGACGCATACGTTTTCGCCAGCGCCGCCACCGACTCTTCCGCGAACGCGCTCGCCCCGAGCTTGCCAAGAGCCTTGGCCGCCGCGATTCCGAGGGCTGGCCTGCCGTCGACCAGCGCTGCTTTTCCGAGCGACCTGTATGCCTCGATCGCTTCGTTGGCAACGGCCAGCTCTTCGAGACGCTCGGCCACCAAGGCAAGCGCATCGAGCTCGGTCGGACACTGGAGCAGGACCTCGACACTGCTCGCCAATGCCGACAGGCTAGAAGCGTAGGAGGATGCCGCCACTTGCTGGCTCCCGTGGTGGTGAAGAATCGGAGTGATCGTCGCCGCCGGAAAGGACATCGAAGGCAATCACGACAACCACTGCTGCAATAACCAAGAAGGGCCAACTCTTGTACACCGGTTTCGCCGGCTCTGGGGGCGGCGACTGCGCTGGAACAGGCCTGGCTGGCCGAGCGACAGGAGGCTTGGTAGCTGCGGTAGCTCGAGGCGAGGACGAGCTGCCTGGAGCCGGAGCCGTCGTCGATGGCGAAGGCGAAGTCGATGGCGAAGTCGATGCTGGCGACGAGGGGTTCGGCGTCCCCGCAGGTGTTAGCCCCGAAGACTCCGATGCTGCCGCCGTCCCTGCCGATTCCCCTGCCGGTGAAGCGGCAACGCCACCGGCAGCCCTGCTCGACGGCGCCTGGTCACCTGCCAGGCGGGCCTCGATCTGGGCGATCCGGCTCTCGACCGCAGCCCTGTTCAGGGCATCTGGCGTCCGCCCCAGATACGCTCGATAGTGGGTGAGCGCCAGCTCTGGCTGGTCGAGCTTCTCGTAGCAGAGCCCGATGTTGTAGGAAAGGAGCGGGGCAGGAGCCAGTGCATCGGCAGCCTGGAACTCGGCCAACGCCTCTTTGTAGCTACCCTTTTCGAAGAACGAGGCACCGTCGGCATAGTGGCGTTTGGCCAGCTCGCGCGCCGATGGGGACGGTTGCCCTTGTCCCCAGGCGGGCTCAACGCCAGCGAATAGCAAGACAGCGCTCGCGATCGTTGCCACCACCATTGCCGCAGCACCGCGACCGCCACCTCTGCGGGGGCCGTCGCTCCTCCCCCGCTCGCTGCCTAGAACACCGATCGGATCCAGTCTATTCGAGCTCATCGGAGTCATCCTTTCTCGCGCCTCCAGACTTGCCAGACTTGCCAGACTTGATCGGCCGCTGCCCGTCTACTCCATGGCGACGGCAGTCTGGCCCGCTGCATGGTTCGTCGCTCGCAGGGCTGCGTCGCGCCTTGACCAGGCGTTGAGTCACCTTTCCCACGGTGCCGTCGATCTCGAGAGTGCTCTCCTCGTATCCACGTAGTTTGAGCGACACCGCAATCGCCGACCCTTCGACGGCAACAATCGCCGGAGTGAGCCCGATCAGCGCCTCTCCGCGGCGAATCTCCGCTCCCCTGGGCAGGGAATCGACCAACACATTGCGCGGCGCTATTGCCGGCCCAGCCTTGGTGGCACCAATCGCCGACTGGCCAGCTGGGATGGCCGGCTCACCTCGGGCTGGCGACCCTGCCGTCGGAGTTGACGTTGATGCCGGCGCCTGTGCTTGTTCCCGCCCGTGTGCTTGCGCTTGTGACGGTGACGGCGCTGGTGCTGGTGCTGGTGCTGCGACAGTGCCCTGTTGGCGTCCTTTGCCCGCCACCCAAACCGCAACGAAGGCCGACACCACCGCGATGGCAAACATACCCGCCGACACGACCAACAGCGTCTTTCTCCGCCGACCGCGTTGGGCGCGCAGGTCGGCTTCGGCGGCAAGCATCGTCCCCGAAACCCCGCCAGTCGCGCCCAGTTGACTGTTCGTCAGGATTCCGGCTGGGTAGGGGACCTGATAAGGATATGGCGTCTGGCCTGGCACTCCCCCTAGGGCCGATTGCGAAGCAGCAGCGAAACCTGGCTGAGAGACGGCAGTCTGGACGATTGCCGGCGCAGAAGGAAAGGAGGGCTTTCCAGTTTGATGGCCGGGCAACGCCGCGGCGGCGGCGGCAGCAGCAGCAGCAGCAGCAGCACCGCTGGCGGCTCCGGCAGCTCCGACAAATCCCGTTGCCGAGCACCATGCCTGGACCGGATAGAGGGCGGACACCAGCTCCTCCATCGACGAAAACCTTTCGGCAGGATCCTTGCGCAAGGCACGGTCCGCCACCTGTTCCAGGCCCGGTGGAAGCTGCCGGCCGTTGGCCATGGCCTGTTCAGCCATAGGCTTCGGCGGCATCGTGATGTGCTGCGACAGTATGCCCATGAACGAATCGGCCTTGAACGGCAACGTACCAGTGAAAGCCTCGTAGATGATCACCCCCATTGCGTAGACGTCCGACCGAACGTCGAGCCTCTGCCCGAGCGCTTGCTCTGGCGACATGTAGAATGGAGTGCCGAAAATCGTCCCGGTTCGAGTGAGATGCTGGTTGGCATCGGCTCCCGAAACCTTGGCAATACCGAAGTCGAGTATCTTCGCCAGCTCGCGACCGTTCCTGTCCCGAGTAACGAAGATGTTCTCCGGCTTCATGTCTCGGTGGATGATGCCCTTCGCGTGAGCTGCGGCCAAACCTAGCCCGGTCTGAACGAGGAGCGACAGACAACGCTCGGCTGGCAGCGATCCGCGGAGCAAATCGGACAGAGGAGCCCCGTCCAAGAGCTCCATGGCCAGGTAGACCCTTCCGTCTGGAAGAGTCCCGAAATCGTCGATCTGGATGATGTTCTCGTGCCCGATCGAGCTCGCCGACCGCGCTTCCTGCCGAAATCTGGCGACCGCCTCTGGATTGGACAGGATATCCGGGCGGAGCAGCTTGAGAGCGACCCGTTTCTCGATATGAATGTGCTCCGCCATGAACACCTCACCCATCCCGCCCTCACCTAGCTTGCGCACAAGCCGATATCGGTCGCCGACAATCTGGCCAACCATGCTCACTGTGGGCGATTGACCACCAGTACCTTGCGATTCGGGAACGACTGGGGTCCCGTCTTTCACGCAGAAGGCGACATCGTCGTCGTAGCGTGAGTTGCAGGCCGGACAAGCCTTCATGTCGAGCGATTATGGATCGCCGATCAGTGGTTTGGCTAGAGCTTCGTCAGCTCGTCGAGCGTCACCGTGCGAGCGCGCGAGTCGGTGAGCTGCTCGATGTCCGCGAGCGCCAGCTCGAGACGGGCGCGTTCGCCAGAGACCAGAGGAGCCGACGCCTCGGTACCACGAAACGGAAGGAGCACGTCGAGCAGGGTGATGTCCACCGGCAGTCTGGATGGAAGGTACCCGGTGGCCTCGCCATCGACCTCCATCACCAGGCCATGCTCGCGCAGTCGCGAAAATACCCGCTCCACCACTCCCTCGTCGAGGTCGAAGCGCGATGCAAGCACCGCCTTGGCCAGAGGACCGTCGCCGTTGCGATAGTTTCTCACCACCGCACACATTAGCCTGGCGGCAGTCGCACCGTTGACCTTGTCGACTATTTCTCTTTCCGCGGGCAGTCTCCCGCGGCTGTCGAGCATCTCCAGGTGGTGAAGATTCTGGAAGGTGTGGGAAATCTCGGCACCCAGCAGAATCACCAACCAGGCGTAGTACACCCATATGAGCACGATGGGTACCAGTGCCAGGGTACCGTAGACGCCCGCATAGCCCTGGAATGCGACCCTGGTCACGTAGTAATTGAAAAGATGTTTGGCGACCTCGAAGGCAATCGCCGAGACCAAGGCACCGAGCGCTGCCGCCCTCAGGGCAACTCGGCCAGTTGGGAGCAGCTTGTTCGCGCAGAGCAAAGCCAACCAGGTCGAAGTCAAGGAGAACAGCGCGCTCGGCAAGCCTGCGGTAAGCCCGAAGCGAGCAGCGTGGAAGAGGGAGAAGCCCATCGCCGCCGGGACGATCGTCACCAGGGTGTAGAACACCGTGAACTTGTGGGCGAGAGACCGCCGTCGCTCCGAGCGCCAGATGTCGTTGAAAATCCTGTCAACGCTCGCGAAGAGAACGAACGAAAGCATGACCGTCGTGAGAAGACCAGCCAGACCAGCAGTACGAAAGCTGAGGTTCCCGGCCCAAGTTAGCAGGTAGCTCGCAATCTCCTCGCGCGACACCGGGATCACTTGCCGCGAAAGATAGGTCACCAGCGTCGACTCGACCTCGAATGCTCCAGCAGAGCGAAGCACAGCCAAGCCCAAGGCTGTCAAAGGCACCAGGGAGAGGACAGTCTGAAAAGCCAGGGAGGCAGCCTGCTGCGGGCAACGATCCCTGGCCCACTGCCGGACTACCTGGAGCACTACCCGCATCAGCAACACCGGCAGCAGCGCCCGGCGTCGTAGCGTTCCGTTGGACGTCCGTTCTTTTGCCGAAACCGCGGCAAGAATGCTACCCATCCGCTGGGTGACGCTGCGCGCTCGCACACTTCCGGGCTCACGCGGTGGGCGCGGAGGGGGAGTGGCGGGACCAGCACCGGTCGTGGACGAGGACATGCAATGCAGCTCTAGGGAATCATGCCACACCACCTGGCTGTACTAGCCCCAAAAACGGCGAGGGTGTGATCGTCCATGATTGTCCCTAAAACGGCGGCAAGTCTTTGCGTTTCGACCGCGACCGCGAGGGGATCGACCGCGACCGAAATCGCGACGGGACAGCTAGTCATGGGCGTACTGCTAGCAACCCGTTCCGCGGACGGTCGATAACCTCAGTCAGGAACACCGGCTGAAGATGGAGTCGGGCGGGCTGATCTTGGCGAAAGTGTTGCGTTTCCTGGGAGAACAGACGATGCCTCTGTGGAAACGATCCGCCCGTTGGCGTCTGCATGGACGCACCATGGCAAGGACCCGGCTCCGGCCCTCGCCGGAGTTGAGGGCCTGCTGTCGCCCTACCCGGGCGGGGAGGG
>JAZDLZ010000411.1:0-7192 GCA_043801535.1 Pseudomonadota bacterium | reverse complement strand
AAGACTGCTACTGTCAGCCGGGATGGTGCGTTGGCGGACAGTGCTGCCCGTTCGGAATCTGCTGCACGCCGGACTGCAGCGAGAAGCAGTGCGGCGACGACGGCTGCATCGGCTCCTGTGGCACTTGCGACGACGGCAATGGGTGCACGGACGATTCCTGCGACGAGCTCGGCCAGTGCTCGTACGTTGGCAACAGCGCTGCTTGCGCCAGCGATGGCAATGCCTGCACCGACGACGTGTGCCAGAACGGCTCCTGCCAGCACGCGAGCATCTCCTGCACCGACGGGAACGCGTGCACCGACGATGACTGCGATCCTTTGGCCGGATGCACGTTCACTCCCAACGGCAACGCATGCGACGACGACAATGCCTGCTCGTTTGGCGACCGCTGCGATCAAGGTGCTTGCGTTGGCACGATCGATCCCTATTGCGGTCATCCACATCGGGACTTGGGCGAACCGTTTGGCGTGGTGGTCTTCGACGAGCCCTTGCCAGACGATTGCTACGGCGGCCGTGCTTCGTTTCTCCCAGTCGAGGATCTGTCGTTCTCGTCGATCCAGGCCACGGCGTGTCTCGACGGAGAAGGCAGGATAACGAGCATCGACGTCGTCGCGCGCGCCGACTTCGGACCGCTCGGCGATTTGGAGCTCGCGGGTCGCTTCGTCGATGGCGACTGGTGCATGAGCACCGAGCTCTCGCAGTCCTCGTTCGCCGGCTTGGCGGGATCCGTCTTCTCGGCCACGGCGCAGGTGTGTTTTCGCTCCGGTGTCGCGACCAGCAGTGTCACCTTGACGCGCTGGCATGCCTTTCCGTTCGACAGCCAAGCCTTCGTCGAGAACGTCGGATTGAAGCTGGCTCCCGACGGCGCGGGGTCGTTCTCGCTCTCCGGCGTCCATGTCATGCCTGCGTACTATCCCTTCGCCAACGTCGCCGGCGAGCATCCCGAGGTCAGACTATCCGACGCCGAGCTGCGGGTATCCGGGAACGCCGGCGGGCACTGGCAGGTCGTGTTGGCCGGAACGATGCAGATCGTAGCGGGCAAGATGGATTTTCCTCTCGCCCTCCAGGCCACGCTCGCTAGCGCGGTCGTGCTGCGGCTACAGGGCACCTACGCCGGAACGCTCTTCCCCCTCGGGGAAGACGAATTCGGCTTTTTCGACGTCATCGATCCGTTAATCAGCGTGCTCTTCGACTACAACGCCCGCAGTATCGAGGTTGGGTTGGCCGGCGAGCACCGGATCGATTTTCTCAATGCCGTGCTGCGCGCCGAGCTCGCAGGCGGAGGTCGCTATGGCGAGGGCACTCAGACAGTGTTCACCGGTCCGGCAGCCATCGAGGACGAGCTCGGCGAGCACACCGAGCTGCAACTACCAGGCACCATGCCCACCTCCGATCAATTCTGTGTTGCAGCCGCGCTCTACGACGACACGGAGGCTCGGGTGTGCAATGCCGAGGTAGTGGCCGGTGTCGGCGTGTTGATTCCCGCGCAATTGGTGCGCCTCGCCGCAAGTCAGCCCGACGTGCTCCTTCGTGCCGTCGTCGTTGGCGAGCGTCACCTCGTGACTCGAGCCACTGTTCCGGTGTCCTCTGACTTGATTGCCCCCGGTGACGGGATTCCCACCATCCGGCGCTTGACCCTGTCGGATTTCTTCGTGCAGGAAGACTGCCAGGAAACCGAGTGCACGGGCAGCATCGGCGCCCACGTCACTTTCGTGCCAGACCGCGATCCCGAGCTCCCCATCCTCGGCGAGGCAACCTTCAACCGCACGATCGCGAAAGGCTACATTTCGGGGCAGGAATACTTCCTGACGGTCAAGCTCCTTGGGCGGTGGTACGAACCGTTCGGGCTGGATCCACTCGACGAGGATCTGCCGAGCCTGGCGCTCGAAGACGGCACGCTGACCGTGCCAATCACCCAGACAGCGGTGGAATGCGGTCAAGGCGATCCGAGGTACATGCGCAACTGCCCGCCCCTCTTCGCCCAGGCGGGACGAATCGGCGTCAGAGGCACGATGTACTTCAAGCGTTCGGGCGACTGGCCACCGGAGCCCTCGCGCGGCAGCGGCCAGCCCTACGAAATCTGCGACGACCCGGGTTCCGTCGACGAGGATCGCGACGGCGGCGCCAACTGTGGACTGCCGTCCGTGCCTGGCTCGGCGGACGATGACTGCCTGAATCACCTCTACTGCGTGGCGAGAAGCGCCGGCAGCAACGTCACCGCCATCAGCGCAGGCTTCTACCTCGACGCGCTGCCGGCCGATACCGGCCTGAACATCGACGCTCCGCGCGTCGTAGTAGACCTGGATTTCGGCAACCAAGAGCTCTCCGACCTGCATCCGCTCTTCAAGCTAGCCAAGATGGTCGGCCTGTTCTGCAAGGAATACGGCATGGTCTTTACCCATATACCAAATGCGGGACCCGCAATTGCGCTGGCATTCCAAGCGCTCGGCCTTAGCCTGTGCAACTCGCCAACTCCGGGCGAATGCGAATTCCCGGAGACGGTCGAATCGATGCTCGGCTCGATCACGCCGACCTTCAAGAACTTCAGGCTGACCATCTCCTCCCACGACCTCGAGATCTGGGAGCGATACATCCCGCTCGGCACCTTCTTCTCCGCCACGCTCAGGCAAGGCGACAATGAGCACGCGCTGCAAGGCTCGGTGGAAAACGGCAGGATCGCCATGCACGCGCAACTCGATCCCGTACACGTCGTTCTCCCCGAGAACGCCAGCCTCGACATCCTCGGCAACGCCAACCAACGCGTCGCCGCGCTCACCGGGACGAGCCAGTCGAAAATCAGCATAGGCCACGACAGCTCGTTGAACCTACCCGAAGGAACTATCGAGGGCTGGGTGAAACGCGAAAGCTACCTGAGCACCGAATCCGGCGCCACGCTGGCTGCCAAGCTCTCCGGTAGCGGCACGGCGGCCAACGGTTTTGCCATCTACGTTGGCAGCGAGCAGTACGGCCGCGGCCGCGTCACGGTTCTATTCAAGAACAACGGCCGCGTGCGGCGAATTCAGACCCGGAATGGTGTCGTCGCGCCCGGGCGCCTCAGCCACGTGGCGGTGACCTGGAAGAGAACGGTGGGCGAGAAGGACACGGCAGTGTCGATCCTCGTCGATGGCAAACGCACCCTGGTCAGCGACAGCATGCGTCCGGGCACCGTGCAGGCCGGCAGCATCGCGCCCGGGCCGAGCACCGGACCGCTCGAGCTGGGCGCTGGATTCAATGCCCTCGACGACATCAGGGTCTGGAAGGTCGCCCGCAGCAACGCCCAGATCGCCGCCGGCATGCGGTTCTTGCAGGCTTCCTACGTCGACGACAACGACTTGGTCGCGCGCTACGAGCTCGATTTCGACGGCCGCGAAGGCGACGTTGCCCACAACACCCGCTACCACGCCCAGAACAAGCTGCACGGAACCTTTCGCAACAGCCAGGCGCAGCTCTCCGCGGAAAACGCCGCACCGAGCTTGGCAGCGGTCGTCAATCTCGACCCCGCGCAAGCCACCTACGACGGTCTCTGGTTGAGCACCGGGGCGCGCTTGCAGTTGCCATTCGCTTCGGCAGCGCTCAGCGCGACCCACCAGGTCCAGCAGAGCGCCAACCAGGCACAGGCTTCGTTCCTCATCCCGGAGATCAACAACGTCGAGCTACTTCGCCTACCCGGCATTGGCTCGTTTCGGCTCAACGGACGCGGTCCCATCGACAGGGACGATGCCCAGTTCGAGGATGGGCTGTTCGGCGCCATCGACTTGACCAGTGCCGAGCTGCGGGACAGCGCCGACTTCTCCTTCGTGCCGGAGCACGGTGAAGGCACGAGCTTTCGTGTCACCTTCGTGGCGCCCTGTGCCGGCGGCGCTGCCTGTACTGGAGAATCCCCGCACGATCTGCTGATCGCGCCACTGCTCGGCGCCGGCGAAAAACTCTACCGTCTCGCGCTCAGCGCCGCCGGACGCAGCCTGGCTACCATCGAATCGGCCAGCTTCGAGGTGTCGATGAGCACCGACGACGTCACCCGCTTGTACTTCGGCGACAATTCGTCATTGACCGCCGCCGGAATGACGTTCTACGGGGAAGCGGAATTGACCAGCGAGCGTATCCGGATGATGGCGCGGACGTGGAAGACCACGGCCAAGGGTTCTCCGGGTGCCATCGACCTCGACATCAACGGCGTCAGCCTGCCAGTCGGCGAGCTCGAGCTGACCTTGAATCTTGCCAGCCTCACTCTGTGCGGACATGGATCGGCGAGCTTCAACAACAACGCGTGCGACCTCGAGGTGTGCTTTGTCGGCCCGCCACCGGCCGGAGTCACCGGCAGCGTGACTTGTGGTGGCTTCACCGTCTGTGCCGATGATTCGTACTGCGCCAGCGACGAGACTTGCTTCATGTCCGCCTGTGTGCCCAAATTCCAATTCGATCGACCGTGCTTTGCCAACTCCCAGTGCGCCAGCGGTTTCTGCGCCGGCCTGTGCTACGAACCGGGCAAGCGCGGGCGCGGCGCAACCTGCTATGCGACGCCACCCGAGAATCCCTCGCACTGCGGAAACGACCTGGTCTGCGTCGGCGCGCCGCTGGGAGTGTGCCTGCCCATGGTCGGCCACGGCGATCTGTGCAGCGTCAACGAGCAATGCGGCTCCGGCATGCTCTGCCGCGTCGCCACGATGGGAGATATTAGCGCACCATCTGTCTGCGTGTGGGAACCGTTTTCCCGCGCCGATAACGAGAGCTGCTCGTTCTGGTTCGAGTGCAGCTCGTACGGCTGCGCCAACGGCAGGTGCCGTTGCACCGACAGCTACTGCCACGAAGCTCACGGCATGGACTACTACTGCGGCCCCATCGATGGACGGTGCCACGAGAAACACGACAACGGCGCGAACTGCTGCCTCAGCAACGAGTGCAAGAGCGACGATTGCTTCATCCAGGGCATCTGCTACCTCGATGCCCGCGGCAAAATCCGCGGGGTGGGACGCTGCTACGAGCCGCACAGCGCGGACATCGGCGATTCCTGCCTCGCCGGCAGCGACGAATGCCGCGCCGGGGTTTGCCTCGACGGTACTTGCCGATGTGCTCTCGAGGCCGACTGTCCCGACGACAAACGCTGCAACCTCAATCTACTCAACGGCGAGGTCGGAGCATGCCTGGATCTGCTGGGGGACTGGTCCGAATGCTTCCTAATGGCCGCCGATTGTGCCTCTGGCCGCTGCGGCGGCTACCTGCAGACCCCCAAGTGCTATACCCCCCACACCGTCGATCGCGGCAACGCCTGCCTGGTCAACGAGCACTGCAAGTCCGGGCGCTGCCAGCCCGACTGCAATTGGAGCAGGTGTTGGCCCAACGACGTCGCCGATGCCGTGGCGAGAGGCGACTTCGACGCGCTGGCAGACTGCGGCTGTCAATTCAAGTGCGAGTGCAACAGCCACGACGACGGTGGTGGCGACAAATACTGCAGCAGTCTGAGCTTCGCTGGCCACAACTTTGACGGCATCCACGTCTGCAAGGACCGAAGACCATGGGGCTTCGGCTGCAGCTCGGACGCGCAGTGCCGAAGCAACAATTGCAAGACGAACAAATTCGGCGTGAAACACTGCTCATAGTCGACGAGGAGCCAACATGCTATCCGCATCAATTCACAGCGAATGCGTCTCGGGCTCGGTTCTTCGGCCTTGCTCCTCGCCCGCACCGTCGAGGTTGGCGCGCCGAGCATCCGAGCTGCTGCTGCTCCTGCCGCTATTGCTCGTTGCCACGGCGCTCGGGTGTTGAAGGAGCGGAGGCGGCACCGACGCCGGAGGGATGCCAGAGTGTGTCCGAGACGGCGACTGCGGCGAACGCTTCGGCGATCTCGGTCTCTGCGAAACCGCCGTGTGCCGGAACGGGTTCTGCCAGCGCCAGAACAGCGCGCCAGGTACGCCGTGCGACGACGAGAATGCCTGCACCGACGGCGACGCCTGTGCCAGCACTGGCTCGTGCGAAGGCCAGCCGGTAGTCTGCACCGACGACGGCAATCCTTGCACCAGTGAGTCCTGCAAGATCGAGACTGGCTGCGTGAGCGAGGCTGTGTTGGCCGGTACTCCCTGCGCCGACGACGACCTCTGCACCCAGCAGGAGTCCTGCGACGGCAAAGGGCACTGTCAAAAGGAAGACGTCTCCTGCGCGGACGACGGCAATCCCTGCACCGACGAAATTTGCGACCCGCAAGTCGGCTGTGGTCATCAGGCCAATGCGTTGCCCTGCGATGACGGCAGCTTGTGTACCACCGAGGATCGCTGCACGGCCGGCGGCGCGTGTCGCGGCACGGTGATCGGTTGCGACGACGGCAACGCCTGCACCGAGGATCTGTGCGCACCAGGATTCGGCTGCATGCACCTGGCCACCGCAGCGCTGTGCGACGACCAGGATCCCTGCACTGCCGGCGATGCCTGCAGCGGCGGCCTCTGCCAAGGACAGCCGCTGCCGAGCTGCGGCCTGCCGTACTGCGGCGACGGGGAGTGCAGCGGCGACGAGAATTGCACGAGCTGTCCTGCCGACTGCAACCCCATCGCCGGCAGCGACTGCGACGGCACCTGCGATCCTCTGCAAGGCGAGAGCGCCTGCGCCGCCAACTTCGCTTGCGTGCCGGCCAGCGCGGGCCAGCTCTTCACGAGCGCCGTGATCGACGGCAACGGCGTCTGCGGGCTGGGCTGCGACAACAGCGAAGGCTGCGCCAGCGGCGAGCGCTGCATCGCCTTCGCCGGTCTCGCGGTTGCCGGCGTGTGCGCAGCACCCTGCGATCCCGCCACGATGGACGCGTGCGGCGAGCTCGGACACTGCCTTGCTCTGACCGGCGACCCGGCGAGCGGCGTCTGCATTCTCGGCGAGGACTGCAATCCGTCGTCGCAATCGACGTGTGCCTGCATCGCGAGCAGCGACCTGGCGGCGGGTGGAGCCTGTTTGGCGACCTGTTTTCTGCACGACCCGCAGGGCTGTTTTGGCAACGCGGCCCCGTGCATTCTGCGCAACGACGCGGCGTATCACGAGGGACTCTGTCTGGGTCAAGCCGAGGCATGCCGCGTCTCGCCCGCCGAGGAGGGCTGCCAGGTGCCCGAGGAGGCGTGCCGGGTGCTCGCTGCCCGGGCTTTTTCCGGATCCAGCCTCTATTGCGGGGAAACGACTGGCCTGATACCAGTAGATCGAGATTGCACGGAATCGCCCG
>JAZDLZ010000407.1:0-5756 GCA_043801535.1 Pseudomonadota bacterium | reverse complement strand
CGGGAACGCGGACGCCGGCGAAGAGCGCTGGGCCGAAGTGCTGGTGCTAGCCGCTCGGGCGAACGACAGATTCAGCCAAGCCAGCGCTGCGCTCGACGCTGCTCTCGGTCGCAATCGTAGTCATCGAGCTGCCAGGGTAATGGCCGCGGATCTCACCTATCATTGGCTCCTGGTTGCCGAGCGCTACCGCAACGCCACGCTCCTCAAGGAGCTCAACGCCCGCCTGCGGACTGTCGACGACGATCATTCCCGCGTGGCAGCGCTGTCGTCACTTGCCCATCTCGAGGTCACCACCGAACCAGCAGGCGTGGAAGTGGTGCTTCACACGATTACCGTCGACGAAAGTGGCCGGCGCCTCGACGGACCGGGCCACCTCCTGGCCGCTCACCAAGGCGTACGATCCGTCGACCTGGAGGCAGGCTCCTATTCGCTCAGCATCAGGGCACCAGGCCGCGTTCCCGCCAACTATCCGGTGCTGCTCAATCGCGGCGAGGATCAGCGAGTAGAGATCAAGCTTCCAGAACGAGACATCGTGCCTCCTGGTTTCATCTTCGTGCCTGCTGGTTGGTCGCTGGTCGGTGCCGCCGACAGCGAGCTGTTCCGCAGGCTGATGTCCATGGAACCGTATCGACCGGCCAGAGTCGAATCCTTCCTGATTGCCGAAAACGAAGTGACGTTTGCGGAGTATCTCGAGTTCCTTCGCGACCTTCCCGGCCATGAGCAAGAGGCCCGGCGCCCTCACGGCTCGTGGGTGGACGTCATCATGGACCGGCGAAGAACGGCGAGCATCACTTTTCTCGGAGAATCAGCGGCATCCGGCGAGCCACTGTGCCGGCCAGCACGAAGCATCAACCGCTGTCAGGACTGGCTGCGAATGCCCGTGGCTGGCGTCTCTTGGGAGGACGCCGAAGCCTATGCGGTCTGGCTCGCCAAGACCGGCCGGGTTCCAGGCGCGCGACTGTGTACCGAGCGCGAGTGGGAGCGATCGGCTCGCGGCGCAGACGGTCGTCTGTACGCCCACGGAGACCGTCTACTCGAGGGCAGCGCCAATTTCGACGCTACCTATTACTTCGACTTCCGCCAGGTCGGCCTCGACGTTACAGGGATCTATCCGAACGACAGAAGCCCGTTTGGCGTGCGAGACATGAACGGAAACGTCGCCGAATGGGTTCGAGCAGTGATTGACGACCGCGCACCGGAGCAACAGGTGGTGCGCGGTGGCTCATGGCTGAAGGAAGCGGCGAAGAGCCGAGCGGCCGCCCGTCGCCTTTATGCTACGGACTTCCGCAACGGCGAGACCGGCATGCGGGTTTGCGCTTCGATGCCAACAAGCTCCTAGAAAAACAGCTGATTCGAACGAAATCAGAAACTGGCGCACACTCGGAACGACAGCCGCGGATCGCGCATCGCACGCGGCAGCACTGCACGGACGGTCGACACGAGGTAGTCCGGCGGATCGCTCCAGCTCCCTCCTCGGACGACGCTGTTGGTGGGCTGGTCGGAAGTAGGAGCGTCGGCCGTCCATTCGGCCAGATTTCCGGCCATGTCGTCGACACCGAACGGGCTTCTCGAGGCGGGATGCACGCCGACTTCGCAAGGAATCTTGCCGAGCATTGGCTTGGCTGGGCTGTTGACGCAGGCGTCACCAGGCTGGAGGGTGCTTCCGTGCGGATAGGTGCGCTCGTCAGCACCTCGAGCAGCTCGCTCCCATTCGAGATCGGTACATAATCGAGCGTTCGGCAGTCGACCGGAGCCGTCCAACCACTGGGCGAAGGCGGCTGCGTCATCCCAGCTCACCCCGGCGACGGGCATGCGCAGCCAGTCGATACAGAGCGCCTGGGTGGCGGGACAGTACTTTTCGCCTTCGACGACTCGGTGGCCGTCGATGTCCATGAAGGCACGACCATCTTCGGCAAAGGCAATCCCACCAAGGAGCCGGCGACCCCGCTCATCGCTCGACAGCGCCCGGAGAAACTGGAGATACTCGCCGACGGTCACTTCGGCACGCTTGATCAGGAACGCCGCTGTCTCGACAGGACGCTCTGGGTATGCATTCATGAAGCGACGGGCAGCGTCGTCTTCCCGACTGCCGTAGATGAACACTCCTCTGGGAACGTACACATACCCCTCGGGAATCACGCTTTGCGCCGGCAAGTCGATTTCCAGATGACGTTCCTCTCCCCTCTCGACCCTGAATGGATAGCGGGTGGGGTAGTGGCCGGAGAGTTGGCCAACCAGGAAATAGGAGCCAACTGGCAGCTCGATGGTTGTACTGACCAGTCCTGCGTCTCGGTGCTCTGCCTCGAGCAATCGTCCAGTTGGGCTAGTGTCGTAGCGGAATAGCTTGAGCGTCGCCGAAGGCGGCGTGGCGGCGATCGATACTCTGGCTGGCTTGGCCAACTTTTCCCGACGGGCCCCGTCGTCGAACAGATCGAGAACGGGTCGCAAGGTCGAGATCAAGAATCGATCGTGAGCGCGTTCGGCCGCGAGAAGCCTTTCGTGGACGATGTCGGCATAGAGGGCGCTAGCTCCCCGATGGCGAGGATCGATTGCCAGGGCGCGATCGAGAATCCGGCATGCTTCGAGATGGGAGCTGGCAGCCTGTTCGGCGGCCGTGCGCGCCCTGTCCCAGTTGTCCTCCGCCTTGTCCCGCACGCGGTGATCGAGGAGCTGGAACACCCTGGAACGCAGCTCCTGCGCGGAAAGCTCGCGCTGGCGTGCCTCCTCGGCAATCGCCCAGGCCTCGCGAGTGATGGCGCTGATCTCGGATTGCCGCCTGAGGACGAAAAAAACCGAAACACCGAGCGCCAAGGAAATGATCAGTCCTGGCACTCCCAAGAACAGCGCTCGCCGCCACACTCGCGCCCTTCGCACCGACCTCCGGCTGCAGGCGAGGAACAAGTCGACGACAACCTGGAAATTGGCTGGTAGGGGTTTGAAGCCACCTGTTTGCTCGAGGTCCTGCTCGATCTTGCCACTTTGACGGACTACCCTTCCGCTGTGACCGCCTGAGGATTGAGTAAGAGGACGAGCAGGAGCAGGAGGAATAGTGGTTTGCAGCGATTGAGTCGATCGGCGGGGGTTGGCTATCTCGGCCTGCACGATATCGAGCACTCCTGGCACCTCGAGATCGGCGAGCTGGCGGGCTCGGTACAACCCCTCTCGACCTCTTCCCAGCCGATCCCACTCCAGCGCAGCAGTGATTAGCCGAGAAGCAGCCATCTTCGCGTCGGATGCCTCGTCAATCCACGCCTGGAGACGAGGCCAGGCCTTCACCAGAGCTTCGTGGGCCAGCTCGTAGCAGGTGATCGCCCGAACGGTGGCCCCATTCGCCTCGCTCTGTCCGACGGTAACCAGCCGTCCCCTCACCAGCGCATCCAGCGCCGAGCGCGCATCACTGCCACCCTCGGCCAGGAGCTCTGGCTCGCTGCGGCGAACCCGGTTCTCGCTGGTCGGGACGAGGGCGAGAAGAATGCGTCTGGCCTGACGCTGCTGGCCGGGCGGCAGGGTGGCGTACACCGAATCACCGTGCCTGGCCAACGCCCCAGCAAGCCCTCCCAGTCGCTGTAGCACTGCCAGGGTAATGAGACCCTTGCCCTTGTCTCTCGCCTCCCAAAGCTCGGCCAGCACGAACGAGAGCAGCGAGAGCCCAGCCTCTCGACCGGCGGCCTCGTCGACGAGACAATCGACCAGCTCCTTGGTCTCGAACTCCATTCCGTGGATTCGAGCGGGTCCGGTGGCAGCCTCCCTCAGACCCTGCTTGCTCATGGACGGAAGAATGACCGTAGCTCGCAGTAGCTCTCTGCCAAGGAGAGGAAGCTCGGACAGGCGGGCAAGGAAGTCGCTGCGGAGGGTCATGATCACGCGCAGCCCTGGGGTCATCGAGCCGAACCGAGCGAGGATCTCGAGGAAGAGATCTCGCTCTGCCTGTTCGGCAAGGGTGAGAATGTCCTCGAGCTGATCGACTATCAGGACGGTGCCGACTTCCTTGCGACCATGAGCCAGCCTGGAGAGCAGGCCCGGATGCCGGCGGGCAGCCAGGTACAGTTGCATCGGATCCCGTGAAAGGACTTGAGCAATCGCCGATGCCAGGGAAAACGCCGGTCGCGACCCAGGTACGGCGCAGGCAACCTCCCACCGGCTGCGCTCTCCGAGCCGACCGCCAGAGATGGCAGGTGCCAGGCCAGCGTGCACCAGGGACGACTTGCCAGCACCGGAACGTCCGGCCACGACCAGCCATGGCTCGCTACGCAAGCGTCCGAGCAGGCTTTCGATGTCACCGGTTCGTCCGAAAAAGAAGGCCTTGTGCTCGGTCGAGAAGGGTCTCAGGCCACGATACGGATTGTCGAGCAATGCCTCGCGGTCGGCGCGAGGGCGGGCGAGCAGCTCGATTTCCGCTCGCAGCTCTTCGGCAGTCGGCAGGTTGGCATCTGGATCGCTGGGTGCCAACGCCCAACGACCAAGAACGGCACCGAGCTCCGCCTCGACGGTCAGCTCGGCCATGATCGCCAACAGGCTCCGAACGTCCGAGCGGGTGGCAGCGTTTCCTCGCTGGCGAGAAAACGCCCTCGCGTGGGTCAAGCCGAAGAGGCAAGGCATCCCGTCATCACCGAGCACGACCCTGCCTGGGCGCACATCACCATGAGTCACACCAGCAGCATGAAGCGTGGCCAACACGTCGGCCAGGGCGCGGCCAATCTCGAGAAGCAACGGGCCAGCCAGAGGCTTGGCCATCGAATCGAGCTTCACTCCGCGGACATAGTCGCTCACGACGTAAGGCAACCTGCCGTCGCGCACGCGGTGGATGCGGCACAAGCTCGGATGTTGGACTCGGGCGAGCGCACGGGCACCGGCAATTCGCCTCTCATCGACAGCGCCGACCGGCGACTGCGGGGGAATGAAGCGTAGCACCACCGCCCTGTCGAGTAGCTGGTCGAACGCCAGGAATGTCCTGCCAGTCGGGCTCTGTCCGAGCGGACGAACGATGCGGTATTCGTCAATCTCCGTCGGCCAGTCCATCCCCGAGCCACGGCTTAGCTCAGACATCCTGCCCCGTATGATAGCCTACTTGCCGCCGCCGACATAGGTGCCGGTGCCTGGGGGTGCACCCTAAAACGGCGGCAGGGTTCTTGCGTTTCGACCGCGACCGCGACCGCGACCGCGAGGGATCGACCGCGACCGCGACCGCGACCGCGACCGCGAGGGATCGACCGCGACCGCGACCGCGACCGCGAGGGATCGACCGCGACCGCGACCGCGACCGCGAGGGATCGACCGCGACCGCGATACTTCGATCGCGATCTCCCGACGGGACGATTCATCCCTCGAACTACAAGCAACCTCCTACGCGGGCGGTCGATAACCTCAGTATGACCAGTCGCGTCACACCACAAGACCAAGAGTCTCTTGACCGTCATTCCGTCGAGTCACACCCACTTCCCGACGATACCGGATGCCCTGATGAGGAGCTATGGCTTCCCTTTCAGCGTTTGGACGGGTACCGAGCTGCAAAAGAGCTCGTCCGGCTTAGTACACGAGGCGAAGATCACCGACGCTGAGCTGCGGGATCAGGCCACTCGTGCTGCCAAGCGGACCTTCTTGGGGCTCTGCGAGGAATTGCCTATCGAAGGACAGGCATGGCGCCGAAAGTATTTCGGCGAGGCCAATGCCAGCCTGCACGAGGCACTCGGCGCCGTCGACCTTGCCGCCGCGATCGGTGCCGCACGAGTGGCCGATGCCCTGGCAATCCAGCGAAT
>JAZDLZ010000404.1:0-3195 GCA_043801535.1 Pseudomonadota bacterium | reverse complement strand
GCGAATCACACCGGCAACCTCCTGGGGCAACTCGGCAGCAGCGACCATGTCGGCCGGTGGTCGATGGGCCCAGCCACCGCGTCACCGCTTTCTCCTTCGCCTACGTCTGGCAGCGTTGTGGTTGACGGGGTGGACAGTCCGCGAGGCTTCCTCATCTTGTTCATCGTCCTCGTCATCGCCGTCTTCACCGTCTTCATCGACGTCATCGACGCCATCGACGCCATAGCGACGGGCCATCGACTCGCTCATGCGGAAGAAGAAGTGAATGGCGAGACTGGCGCTGACCAAGCCGATGAGTGCGCCAACTCCAACATCAATCGACGGAATGAGCCAGTGCAACAAGAAGCCAATGCCAACACCGACGCCCATCAAAAACACGGCGATGATTAGACAGCCGATCAACACAAAGAAGAACAGCCCCACTGGGAGAGACCTCCAAGACAAGGGAGAGTAGTACGACTCCGGTGCCGCACGCCAGGCCTGGCCAACGTCCCAGAGCGAAGAAGACTCTGCCCAACTGCCTGCTCGTCACGAGGGAATGCCGTCGTATCAAGATGCTGCCGCCGGTTGACCCAGCTGGCGAGCGTCAACAAAAGGAACCGCAGGGCAATTGTGGAACCAGACACTCGTGCAAGATCGCCGCACGCTGCCCAGAAACGCAAACGCTATCCCACTGCCACTCGATACCCCCGCTGTCGAACGCGGTGAACCAAGGCATGCGAAATCCGGGTCTGATTGCCATGAAAAGCACCTTCTGGACTCTGGGCCCGTGCCATTCATGCCTTCATCCGATGGTTCTTGCAGATGGGATGTTGTTGTAATTACAAACGAATTTGTTGTTTGTATTTGGCACAGGACGAGAGCGTCATGACCATGCCGAAAGGCATGCAACGCAACATGTGGGAGCCACGGGAGGACAACCTCCTGGGGCCACCCGGCAGCTGCGGGATGAGATCCGATCTAGCCGACGATATGGGCCCACACTGGGACATTCCCGACCATCGGTAGATGGACCAGGACTCTCGTCCAACCTCGCTCGTCAATCCTCTTCGAGTCGGATGCTCGATCCGCGAATGGAAACGCGGTTGCCACCTTCACGACACCGATGATACTTCCTTCGCGATCGTCATACAGAGGAGTTGGCGAAGGCAGCTCAATCTTGTCCCCATCCTCTGGTTGCCTACCGATGAGTCCTCCGAAAACGTCCCTATCCAGGGACATTCCTAGCGAACGTCTTGCCACCCACCCCACGACATGCGCTAGCTCGTCATGGTACTCAACGAGCGTATAGCCCTGATTTTCGGCCCCGAGCCTCCGAACAAGTATTGCTCCTCTTGTAATGGCAATGCTGCGTCCTCCGGGGCGTTCGAGGAATCTCGCGCCGGCTCGCATTGCGGCGTCTGCCCGCCACTCTTCAGACTCTGCGTCCAACTCCTGAGGAACAAAGAACCATCCCAAGGATTCCTTTCTAACAAACCCAGCGGCAATCACGTGGCCAGTATCACAGCGCACTCTTTTCCACGATGCTGGCCCGCTACCTATCACACTGGCCACGACGCCGGCTCGCAGCCGAACTGCAGCTCGACTTCTTCCTTCCGTTCCAGGAAATGCAAGAAGAACTGCTGTTCTAGCGGTGATTGTTTCCAGGCTGGAAGGCTTCACCTGGATGGCCAGGTCGACCGACCGTCCCTCAACAAGGACTGAATAGCGGCCGCCTTGCTCCCGATCATCCAGCAACGCCATTGGCCAATTGTAGAAAGGAAACTCACGTCTACCCCAGTCCCAAGAAGCTGCAGGTTGCTGATCGCTTGCACGTATATACAAGTGTCCCCGCACCGCGAGCACTACGCGCTTTGGATACCGCTTGTCTCTACCGCCCATGAGAAACGATGGCCACGACCCATCTCGGCCAGACGTGAAACCGGCCGTCTGGTCTGGTTGGCCTGACGCGACGAGCAATGATACCGAACGATCTGGGCGACGAACGGCGGGAGTTTCCACTGTCCTGTCTCCAGAAACCTTCATCCCAGGGGCCGACAGGGACAACACCAACACTACGAACA
The DNA here is from genome assembly GCA_043801535.1 of Pseudomonadota bacterium. Lineage (GTDB taxonomy): Bacteria > Myxococcota_A > Polyangia > Haliangiales > SHYZ01 > JAZDLZ01. The sequence continues at coordinate 1,132 of JAZDLZ010000404.1, read as the reverse complement.
GGAGTGTCCTTCTTGCTCCACCGCCGACTCTTCGTTCAAGGCAGCGCCTAATTTGCCAGACAAGCTGTGCCACCATGTCTCTCTACTCCTTCGCCTCTAGTCTTTCGGACCAGGGTCTGCTTGCTGCCCGTCCATGGCGTCGAAAAGCGCATTTGCCGCAGATTCGACCTTGGCAGACGAAACTCTCTTTCCTAGGTCATCCGCCCATTGACCCAATAGATGATTCTTCAAGTTCTCGGAATAGACCTTCGCCAGTGCGGCGTTGTCCGTGGGGTTTTGCTCGGGAAAGTATCTACGTGTCCATTCGCGAACAAACTTTTCCTCGAGCAAGAACCTCATTCCCTTCTCCACCGATTCGCCTGTCGCATTTGGCATTCCTTCCACGGCCTTGTACAACGCGTCCCAATGCTTACTCTGGCGTGCTGTTTTTTCGAATTGCTGATAGCCCTCGTACACCGAACTACGTACGCAGTCCGATGACCGATAGTCTTCTATGTTGAGCATTGCGTGGACCAACTCGTGAGTCAGACGCCAGCCCATCAACCATTTGGCATAGTCCTGCTTCGGGATCGTCTTGGGGATTTCCGTACGATCCATAGTGCTTGTTCCCACGACTATCGTCATTCTTACCGAGAGAGGACCAGGATCCCCCGGCCTCGGACTCACTGAGGGTCTACCGACTCCACCTCTCATGGAGTTCGGTCCTCTATCTGCCAGATAAATCCTCAAAAAAACAGTAGGCCCACCTGGCTCTGAAAACGCCTCCGATGATGCGGCCCGTTCATCCATTGCGTTATTTCTTATGAGAGCGCCCAATTCTGGTGCCCTTGTCATGACCAACTCTCTTAGCGCACGAGTGCTGACACGCTGGCCCGCTTCCAACCCCAACGGATCCCGCGCCTGCAGGAGGTTCCCCGAGACGTAGTGGTACGAGTTCATTGCCTCGCCGCCGCCGAGGGCGTGGATGGCGAGGGGATCGGGGCTAGCCCATCTGGCGATGCGGGGGATGAGGTAGCGCTCGCCGAAGTAGACGAGGCCGACTTCTTCGTCGGCTTCTTTGCCGGTGAAGCCAGCGGGCTCGGGGGGGAGGTAGTCGAAGTACCAAAGTTGAGGAACGGCGGTGGCACGGTAG
>JAZDLZ010000393.1:0-13489 GCA_043801535.1 Pseudomonadota bacterium | reverse complement strand
CGGCCATTCATTGGAGTGCCATGTCACCGTCGCGCCGCCGATTGCTGCGGCGAGAATAGCACCTCGAAAGAGGAATGGAACAAGGAACTAGGGACTAGGCACAGGGAACAGCACAACCAACGGCTTTTGTTCACACCCGGTTCGATCTGTTCCCTGTTCCCATAGCTCTGCGCTAATGAATAAGGCCCCCGCCGCTGGCGGTCGGTGCGGGGTCGTCAGGGAGGATACTTCGGCTTCCATGGCTTGCCACCGACGATCCGAGTCCGTGGTTGCTCGTCCAAGCCTGACCACCGGGATGAGCCCTTTGCCTGCCCACTTGTAGACGGTGAATCGGGCAATGCCGAGCGTCCTTGCCAGACCGTCGGCGTCGACCAGACAATCGGCACCGACCGAGTCGGCGGCGGTGTCGGTGACGCAGGCGGCGTCGGCGAGTGGCAACGGGCGCCGCCGCTCGCAGCTCCTAGACGCCGCGCTGGAGCTTGGTGCCGAGGAGATGTCCGAACGCACGCGCGACGCTCGTTTCGGGGCGGCCCGCCAAGAAACGGGAAGGCAGCAGAGGAACGACCGGGTGCGAAACGGTGGCCAAAATGGGGTCCTTTTGTGCGCTCGCACAAATGCTCGAATTGTGAATCGCCCCTTTCTCCGTCTGTGATAGGTAAGCAAAGTGGCCGATCGTGCAGAATAGCGGCCCTTGAGCGGGCACCAACTTTGTAGCCTTCCCGAGGCGAGCCTAGCCAAAGTACGGTGTCAGGAGGGTGACGGCGACAAAGAGCGAAGAGAGCGGGATCAGCAGCAGCGACGGTGACGGCGACGGCGACGCCGACAGTAAGAGTGGGAGCGCTCGCAAGAGCGGGAGCGATCGGGTGTTGATCTCTGAAGTGCTGCGGGCGGCAACCAGCTGGCTGGCAGTGGCGCGCATCGGAACCATGCAACCAAGCTTTGGCGTCGACGAACGGGCCAAGATTCGCAACGTTGCCAAGATCCTCGAGACTGCGCTGGCGCTGGCGCTGCGAAACGCCAAGATATCCGAGCCGGGGCGGTCCGATTCGACTCTCGACCCGACTGATCGCCGGATCCTGGCACTCATTGCTTCCGGCAGTACCTACTGGGAGATCGGCCGGAGGCTCGGCATCTGCTACGGAACCGTCCATAGCCGCATCAAGGCGCTGTACAAGCGATTCGGAGTTCATTCCAAGATTGCGCTGGTCGAGCTGTTGCGCGATCTCTGGGAAGGAACCCCCCCTGCGCCTGCCGAATCGGGCGGACCTGGCTCGTCCGTGCCAGCACCAACAGGCGATGGCAGTAGCCCGAGCGCTAGCGTTGCAGTCGCTGGCGACGACAATCGCCAGCATCAGGGACAGGATCGACGCCGGCACAAGGGGGCTGTGACCCGTTCGGATCCAGCAGCGAGCTCGGGTCAGCCAGCCGACCTGCACAGTGTCGACGCATCGAGAGCAGGGCTCGAGACCAGCGCACCGTCGAGAGTCGAGGAGCGAGCAGCCCAAGAAAGCGATGGCGATCCGAGGAGTGCTGGCGCGCCATCGGAGCAGCCGTAGCACCCAATGGACGGGGGGATCGCATGGCAGGAACCAGAAAACAGCACGACCGAGCGCAGACTGTGCGATCAAGCCGGTCGTGCGCTCCCAGCGCTCCCAGCGTCGCTACCGTCGCTAGCGTCGCTACCGCCGCTACCGTTGCTGCAGGTGGCATTGCCGCTGCGGTTGGTGCCCGTGCCGAGGCCCGTGCCGGAGCTGGTGGTACCGATGCTGTGGATGCCAAGGGCGCGGCCACGTTGTTGCGGCACTATGGCAGGAACCGCTGTTACTATGACACGAGCCGCTCGCGCTACGTGACCCTTCGCGAGATTGCGGTGGCGATCGCCGCCGGTGAGGTTTTTCGGGTCGTTGACGCGGACACCGGCAAGGACGAGACCGACTGGCTGCTGCTCAAAATCCTGGCCACGAAGCGGGATCTGGATCAGAGCCTTCTTGCGCGCCTGCACAGATGCCCGTTCTGTAAACAGCCCCTGCCTTCGACCGGGAAGCGAAAGTAGCGCCTTCGCCGAGAATGGGACCGGTCAGACTCGCTTTACACTCTCTCGCCCGAACACTGCCCTTGGCCGGGATGAAAGCGCAGTGTTTTCGAGCACGAGCACGAGCACGAACTGTAAAGCAAGAGTCCCGAGAAATGGTCGGTGCCCAAGCGAGGCTAGAGCACCGTTCGGTTTGCCGGACCGAGGCAAACCGTTCGGTGCTCTAGGTCTGGGTGATGAATCCCTGGCCGAGCAGCTCGATGAGTTGCTTGTAGGCGTCGAGATCAGTGCCAGGATAGTGATCGAGCACTCCCTGAAGAGATCCGTGGTCGAGGACGAGCTGGAAAATGTCTAGCGAATCGGGGCTCAGATCGCGAAGTCGTCCTACCAGGGGAGCGGAGACCGCCAACAGAGCACTGCTCGGTAGCTCTGACTCGAGGCGTTTGATCTCGTCGAGGAGACGCATACCCTCCATCAGGAGCCCCTCGGTGCTGTCGTCGATCTCTTCCATGACCTGGCGCTCGTCAGGTGGCTCGAGCTCGAAAGTGCCGCTTGCCCAGGTCAGCAGCCGGTAGACCGCCTTGCGCGGCGGAACCTGATAGCCGTCGTCAATCGAGGCGAAGTAGATCTTTCCCTTGCGCAGATAGATCCGACCGAATCCGCGATCGGACTGAATCGATAGGACTCCACTCTTGCGCGATGTCGACAGAAGCTGAAGCAGATCGGGAAGAGGGATCTCCTCGATCGCTCCTGACATGGTCTTGCCTTGAGTGGGTGCCGACGGACGGTTGGCCGCATTCCTTTCGAGATGAGCACGTGCGTCCGCTTCGCTGGGTGGCTCGACCCCGTCCGCCTCGTCGGTGCGAACTAGCTTCATTATCGACGTGCCAATGAGGATCCGGTCGCCCTCCTTGAGTCGGACCTTCTTGACCTTTTCCCCGTTGACGAAGCTTCCGTTGGTAGAGCCGAGATCCTGGATGACGATTTGACCGCTAGCCGTCGAGATCTTTGCGTGCTTGCGGGAGACCATGTCCTCGACGAGGACCATGTCGAGATCGCTAGAGCGTCCAATGATGATTTCACGCTCCATACGGAGAGGGAACTCCCCACCTTGGTACTTCCCGGATATGAACCGGAGCGCATATCGCGACATGGTTGTGCGGGTCTTGTGGCGTGGTCGAAAACTGCCAGCCAGGACGGAATCTTACAAGCAACCAAGACGGCAGGTCAAGGAACCATGGCTGCGAAAAACGGGTTGGTTGATGGTGTGTACACGGGTTTTGAGCCAACAGGGCCTGACCCACGAGCTGGCTTCGAGTCACTTTACCATCAATGGTTTTTTTGCCTTCTTGGCAGGTATGCGCGTAGAGATTAGGAAGCGCGCTACTATGAACAGGCGTCCGTACAGCGAATCGACCCAGAAATGTGGGCTCACTTGCCCGGTCACCAATCCGAGCAGTGACTTGCGCCGCCCGTGGGCCGGACCCCGAGAGGACGACCTGGCTGCGGTGGTGGAGAGCAGTGATTCGCAGGAGCCGACGCTGCGCCAGGAGCTTGGTATGCCGGCAGTTGGCCGCGGCCATGGTTCTGGTTCTGGCTACGGTCGCAACTCCGCATCGAGACATGTGATCGCCAGGTGGAGTGGTGGTGGCACTGGCAATGGCAATCGCAATGTCAAACAGCGGCGTCCTTTCCGCGCGGTGATTCCGTCTGTCCGGGTGCTTTTGGCTTCGATCGGCAAGGCGCTCGTGCGGGTAGCGCCGTTGTGCTTGGCTCTGGTCGGAAGTGTCGCTCTCGCGGTGGGGATACTGGAGGTGCACAGCTTCATGATCACCTCTCCCCGATTCATGATTCGCGAAATCCTGGTCAACGGAAACGAACGTCTCGACGACAACGAAATCCGGCGACTGGCGGGGGTCGCAGTCGGCACGAGCATCTTTTCGATGTGCCTGGGACGCGTCGAGGCTGCGGTGGCAGCGAGCCCGTGGATAGCCACAGTTCGTGCCCGGCGTCGCCTTCCTGCCCAGGTCGTGGTCGAGGTGACCGAGAGAAAACCAGTGGCGCTGGTGGTGCTGGACGGTAGCTCGTATTTGGCCGACGGCGAAGGACGGCTGTTCAAGCGGGCGAACATTCAAGTTGGAGACGCTGACGGGTTGGTTGTAATAACGGGGCTGGATCGGCAGTCCTACGTCACTGCTCCGGATGTAGTGGAAAGGGCGGTATGGCTGGTGCTGCAAGCTGTCGCGCAATTCCAGGCGAGCACCCGCCGTCCCGCAATTGGAGAGGCGAGCTTCGGGCGCGGTGGTTTGACTCTATATACCGAGGAAACAGGAACGGCGATAAGGATTGGGCGGACAGCGCTCGCCTTGCCGCTCGATCTGAGTCGGGAGCTCGCTCGTTTCGATCTGGTATGGGCCGCGCTTTCCCTCGAGGAGCGCGGTTTCGCTAGAACAGTACACCTAGATAACTCGACGCGGTCGGATCGGGTAACCGTCAGGCTGGCAGACAGGCTGGCGAACAAGCTGGCAAACAAGAGGTAACGATATGGCAAAGGCCAAGCGAGAGGAGCTCATCGTTGGGCTCGATATCGGCACCACCAAGGTAGCTGCGATCGTGGGAGAGCTCTCCGAGGACGGCATCGACGTTATCGGGATCGGGACCGCAGCCTCGCGAGGTCTGCGCAAGGGAGTCGTCGTCAACATCGACGCGACGATGCAGTCGATCGAGAAGGCAGTGGAAGAGGCCGAGCACATGGCCGGCTGCGAGATAACCAGCGTCTGGGCAGGGATTGCTGGCGCGCACATCAGGGGACTCAATTCCCACGGCACGGTGGCGGTCAAGGACAAGGAAGTCCGCGAAGGGGACCTGGCGAGAGTCATCGAGAGCGCCAAGGCAGTGGCGATTCCGATGGATCGACAGATAATCCACGTGCTTCCCCAGCAGTATATCGTCGACGAGCAGGACGGCATTCGCGACCCGCTCGGGATGAGCGGCGTGCGCCTGGAAGCGAAGGTTCACATTGTGACCGCGGCCGTGACCTCGGCGCAGAACGTCATCAAGTGCTGCAATCGGTGCGGGCTCCAGGTGATCGACATCGTGCTCGAGCCGCTTGCCGCCTCCCAGATCGTGCTCCACGAGGACGAGAAGGAGCTCGGCGTCGCGCTCGTCGATATCGGCGGAGGTACGACCGACATCGCCATCTTCGCCGACGGCGCTATCATTCACACCAGCGTCCTGCCTCTCGGCGGTAATCACGTGACCAACGACATCGCGGTGGGATTGCGCACCCCGATCGAATCGGCCGAACGAATCAAGCAGCGCTACGGATGTGCGCTCAGCTCGCTGGTGGACCCGACGGAGATAATCGAGGTTCCGTCGGTTGGCGGAAGGCCGCCACGGGTGTTGTCGCGGTCGGTGTTGGTGGACATCATCATGCCGCGGGTGGAGGAGAACTTCGAGCAAGTGAAGCGCGAGCTCGTCCGAGCCAACTGCGACGAATTCTTGACGTCGGGAGTGGTGCTGACCGGTGGGACTACGGCGCTCGAAGGCACCGTCGAGCTGGCCGAACAGACCCTCGGCATTCCGGCTCGTCGAGGCGTGATCATGAATGTCGGCGGATTGGTGGACGTGGTGAAGTCCCCTGCCTATGCCACCGCAGTCGGCCTGGTCCAGTACGGTGCGTCGCAGCAGCGGACCAACGGCGGGGGCAAAGGCTCTGGCGATCAGGGAGTGTGGCGAAAAATGCGTACCTGGTTCCGCGAGGCGTTCTGACCCGCGTTTCGCGCTTCGCTTGCACAGGAGGCTGCTGACCGATGGGACGAAGGAGCGCTACCGAAACCCTGGCCGCCGTGATCCAGGCGTTTTTCGAGAGCCCGACGTGGACCCAGGCCGAGCTTGCCAGGCGCGTTCAGGTGCGAGTCGACACTGCCCGCCGGCTGCTGCTCGATCTCGAGCTGGCCGGCTGGCCACTCGAGCGTCAGGAAGACCACCCCCATGTCTACTGGAGCTTGCCTCGGGGCTGGTTTCCCGAGGGTGTGCTCCTGCGTTCTGGCGATGCCGCCGAGCTCTTGCGCCACCTTGTACGCATGCCCCGAAGCAGGGTTCGCGACAGGATCCTGGCAGAGCTGCTCAAGATCGCGCCACGCGGCGTTGCCCTGGCCGCCGGTCATGACGCCTGGATCACTGCCGAAGCAACTGCCAACGAAGAGGCCTTCCTGCCGCTGGCCGAGGATTCTGCCAGTCAACGGCTTGCGCTGCACATGCGGTACTTCTCGGTGGGCCGCGGCGAGTGCGAATGGCGGCACGTATCGGTCCAGCGCATTGTGGTGGGTCCTCCCGCCCGGCTATGCGCCGCTTGTCACCGTAGCGGCGCGTTGAAATGGTTCCGCGTCGACAATATCGTCGCCGCTGAGATTGACGAAGCCGTGCCGTTCCGGCCGGCCTCGGCCGGCGACATCGAGCGCTTCCTGGGCAGCAGTGTGGACGGCTTTCGTAGCCGCGAGCAGATCGCCCGGTGCACGTTTTTCGTGCGCAATCCCGAGTCGCGCTGGGTGAGCCGGAACCTCCTGCCGCCCATGACCGTTGAGAGCGTTCCCGGCGGCATCCACGTGAGCGTGGAGACGGCAGCGCTGCCGCGGGTCGCACGCTTCGTGGTTGGCCTCGGCGCAGCCGCCAGGCCGGAAACAGCCGAGCTGGCATCCCTGGTGCGCGAGCTCGCCGAGGGAGCGCTGCTGGCTGTCGAGCGGTTCGAGGCAGCCCAGTGAACGGACGGTCAGTCACGGTTATTGGCTCGGGCGGATAGCCAGCGAGCAGCATGGAGAATGGACAATCGCTCGCGCTACTAGCAGGAGAAACCACGCTTTCAGGATGTGAGATGATGACGAACCCAGCTTTTCCCGCCTTCTTTAGAAGTGCCTGCGGTCATGACCCTCACCCCTGGCAAGAACAGCTCGGTGCGAAGCAGCACTGCCACGACATGATGCTTCGCGTTCCCACCGGCATGGGCAAGACTGCGGGCGTCGTCACAGCCTGGGCATATCATCGGTGTGTCGGTGCCGATCTCCGCTGGCCAACGCGAATGGTGTTTTGCGAGCCAATGCGCGTGCTCGTCGAGCAAACGGCGGCCAGCGTGCGCGCGCTGCTCGAGGCAGCAGGACTGTCGAAAAGGGTCGCTTGCCACCTCTTGATGGGCGGCGCGGATGCCGGCGAATGGTATCTCGCGCCCGAACAGCCGGCGATTCTCATCGGCACCCAAGACATGCTTCTGTCGCGAGCTCTCGGGCGCGGCTACGGCAGCCCACGGGCACGCTGGCCGGTCGAAATGGGGCTCCTCAATCACGATTGCCTTTGGGTGTTGGACGAAATCCAGCTCATGGATGTGGGTCTCGCCACCTCCGTGCAGCTACAGGCTTTCCGGCCCCAGGATCGGACCAAGGAGCAGCAGCGACCAAGCGCAACCTGCGCAACCTGGTGGATGAGCGCGACACTACAGGAGCACTGGCTGTCGAAGAGCCCGGATACGCTCGAGCTCGTCGCAGCAACGCACCGGCTCGGAGTGGAGCTCGGCGATCGCAAGGGTCCGCTCTGGGACGTACGAAAGCCCTGCCAAGTGATGCGGGAAAAGGCAACCGACAAGGCAACGGCCCAGATCGTCGCAGATGAGCACCTGGCCAAGGCCAACAAGGGCGCCGGTGGACCGACGCTCGTAGTGCTGAACCGGGTAGAACGTGCTGTCGAGGTCGCGCGACACCTTCGTGCGAACAAGCGGCTGGCCAAGACCGAGGTACGTCTCGCCCATAGTCGATTTCGGCTTGCGGAAAAGGAAGAGTGGCGCGATTCGTTCCTTTCTCGGGAAGCGTGCGCTCGTGCAACCAACCGGATCGTTGTCGCCACGCAGGTTGTTGAAGCGGGGGTCGATATCTCGGCCGCGCTGCTTGTCACGGACCTGGCACCCTGGCCAAGCCTCGTGCAGCGCTTTGGCCGAGCCGCACGCTGGGGCGGCGAGGCACGAATCATCGTGGTCGACACCGCCCCCAAGGATGAAAGGGCGGCGGCGCCGTATGCCAAGAGCGAGCTCGATGCGTCCAGAATGGCGCTGGCGGACCTGCCAGACGCTGACACTGGTCCACGCAGTCTTGACGCCCTCGAGACGGCTCACCCCGAGTGGCTCGCTCAGCTCTATCCGTACCAGCCACGCCACCTGCTGCTACGCCATGAGGTCGACGAGCTCTTCGATACGTCACCGGATCTGAGCGGCGGCGATGTCGACGTCAGCCGATTCATCCGTTCGGACGACGAACGGGACGTGTTGGTATTCTGGGCAGACATTCCTTCAAAAGAATCCCCGCCGGATCATCTGCGGCCCGGCAAGAACGCGCTCTGCACGGTACCGTTCCTGAAGGCTCGGGAATGGCTATGTGGCGATGGCCAGCGTCTCAAGAACGGTATTCGCGCCTGGGTCTGGGATTGGCTGGACGGCGAGTGGCGGCGTGCCCGGCGAAGCGACCTGTTTCCCGGACGCACGGTACTCGTCGCTGCTTCCTGCGGAGGATACTCGACAGAATCCGGTTGGTCGCCCAGTTCCTGCGAGGCGGTGCCGGTGGTCGCCATCCTGAAAGCCGATGAGGACGACCGCGCGGATGCAACACAGACGGAAGATGCTGCGAGCGGTACTGGTTGGCAAACCATCGCCACGCATGGCCGCCAGGTTGGCATAGTGTGCGCCCGCATTGCTCGTGAGCTGGGGCTCGATGAGCCAATGTGCCGGGTTCTCGGGCTGGCAAGCTACGTTCACGATATCGGCAAAGCCCACCCTGCATTCCAGGCAGCCATTCAAGGCACGGGACGTCCATCGCGGTCGGACCTCGCCAAGGCACCCGAGCAGGCATGGAGGCGCGGCCTGAATCGATACCGAATGCCCGGCGGTGCTGCGCGGCCCGGCTTCCGGCACGAGCTCGCGAGCGCTGTTGCCGTGCTCGAGCTCGTGTGGCGCCGTGATCCGCAGCGACTCCTCGGGGATGCGTCCGAGGTTCTGAGCATCGCCGGGATCCCGCTCGCGCTCGCGCCACCGCCCCCCAGTTGCTCGCCAGTCACGTCGTTCGAAAAGGAGATCCTCGCGCTCTCTCCTTCGCAACTCGACCTTCTCGTGTACCTCGTTTGCAGCCACCACGGAAAGGTGCGCGTTTCGTGGCACTGCACGCACCATGACCGTTGCGACGATGGCGCAGCCGACACTGCCGAGGGTGCTTGCATTCGCATCCACGGCGTTCGCGACGGCGACTCCATTCCGCCAGTGCTCGTGGCGTCGGAGAACGGGCTGGATTCGTTTCCAGAGCTGACTCTCGATCTTTCCGCCGCAGCGGCTGGGTTGAATCCCAAGACGGGTCGATCCTGGACCGAACGCGTCCTCGGACTCCTGGCTGTGCATGGACCATTCACGCTGGCATGGCTTGAGGCCCTGTTTCGTGCTGCCGATTGCCGCGCCTCGCGGCTCGCAGTCACCGACCCCTTGCTCACTGGCGAGGTGGCACCATGACTATCCACGTCCACAGACTTGCCGGCTGTGCTCCGGAACCTCTAGCCCATTACCTCAAGGCCTTGGGAGTGCTGCGTCTCGTCTCCGAACAGGCAGATCGAGACGCGCGCGGCTGGTGGAAGGATGAGTGTTTTCACCTGGCCACCGGACTCGACGCCGAGTCGACAGTGAGGTTTTTCCTCGATACCTACCAGCCGACTCCACTGGTCGCACCGTGGAACAAGGGCTCCGGCTTCTACCAGCCCGGCCAGGGGATCGCAGCATTCGAGACCTCTGGAGCAGCCCGCTTCGATCTCATCCGTCAAGGTATCGCAGCAGCCCGCGACCTGCTGCACGAAATCGCAGAGGCAGACGCCGCCGTGCGGCGAATCAAGGACGAAACCAAGGTTCGCGGACTATCCGCGGCCGACCGAGAAAAGCTACGCGCGGACTCATCCTACAAGCGGCGGCTGGCCGACGCCGAGCGCCGCTTCCAGTCCCTCAAAGCCGAGCTGGTGCCGCGCTGCCGCTTCCTGTGGCGCGGCCGGCATGCCGACTGGCTGGCCGCTGCAATCGTGATAGACGACGACGGAAAGCCGGCCTACCCAGCCATGCTGGGCACCGGTGGCAACGACGGGCGGCTGGACTTTTCGAATAGCTTCTTCCAGCGTCTGCGAGACCTGTTCGAGGTGGACGGCAACGGTGGGGCGAAACCCGGTGCGAAGGCTTGTATCGAGCTTGCTCTTTGGGGGCGGGCGACGTGCGCGCTTTCGCAAGGTCTGGCCATTGGACAGTATTTGCCTGGAGGAGCAGGTGGAGCCAACGCCACAGCCGGACCAGAAGGGGAGAGCCTTCTCAATCCCGCTGACTTCGTGCTGGCAATGGAAGGCTGCCTTCTGTTCAAGGCTGGTGTCGGCAAGAGGCTCGACTTGCGTGACCGTGGCAAGGCCTGCGCGCCCTTCGCCTTGCCGCCACATGCCGCAGCGTACGCCAGCGCCTCGCAGAGCGATGAGTCGCCGCGTGGAGAGCAGTGGATGCCACTCTGGGGTGCGCCGGCGAGCGTCTCCGAGCTACGGCATCTGCTGGCAGAGGGACGTAGCCGCCTTGGCTCGAGGCCGGTACTGGAGCCGATCCACTTTGCCCGTGCCGTGGCCAGCCTCGGGGTGGCCAGAGGCATCGTTGCATTTCAACGCTTCGGCTACATAGAACGGAACGGGCAGAGCAACCTGGCCGTACCACTTGGACGTTTTCGGGTCCAGGAACGGGCACTGCCGCACATCTCGCTACTCGATGATCTCGACACATGGTTGGCACGCGTGAAGAGAGCCGCCCGTGGTGAAAAGGCAAGCACGCGATTGGTGCTCAGCGAGCGCGCTGTTGCCGACGCGCTGTTCGCCGTCGTGCAGCATCCGGACGAACCACTTCGCTGGCAACGGGTGCTTCTGGCGCTCGCCAGTGTCGAGGCAGTGCTAGCTTCCGGGAGCGGCTTCGAGGCTGGGCCAATCCCGACACTGAATCCTGGCTGGATCTCGGCCGCGGACGATGGCAGTCCCGAATCGAGGCTGGCGATCGTATTCGCGCTGCAGGGAGCTCCAGTGCGCGGCGGTGGCGGCGGCGACCTGCCGGTCGATCCTGTGCGACGTCACTGGCTGCCGCTCTCCCCGAATGGCCGTGTCTTCGATACTCGCAAAGAAGGCCAGCAGAAGCGCCTGGTGCGCGGTCCCTCACTCGTGATTGCCGGACGTGACGCTGTCCAGGATGCCCTCGCGTTGGTGCAACGACGTCTTGTCGAAGGCGCTCGAGCAGGCCGGCGCCAGCTTGGCCTGGTGCCAGCGCCCGGAGCTTCGGCATTCCCGGCCGATCTGGCTCGGCTCGTGGCAGGGGAGGTCGACCTCGAGCGTACCTTGGGCCTGGCGCGAGCCATCGCGGCGATCGACCGGCACGACCGGCACGACCGGCACGACCGGCTCGTCGCTACCCGGCGGCAGGTTCATGTAGCACCTTGCCTTGACATATGGCCAGACGATGCCTGGTGCGCGATCCGTCTTGCCACGCTCGCCTGGCCGTTCGAGAACCACCGTGAGCTCGGCTGCGACCCGGCAATCGTGCGCCGCCTGGCCGCCGGAGACGCGCCGGGTGCCATTGATATCGCACTACGACGGTTGCGGGCTGCGGGGATCGTAGCCTCGCTTCGCGGCGGCTACGCATCTCCTGAGCGTGGCCGGCTGTGGGCTGCAGCCCTCGCCTTCCCGATCGACCGGAGGACGGCACGGCGGATGGCTCGCCGTCTCTGCCCGAGTTTTCTTTCACAAGGAGACCAACCATGACCCTGGATTTGACGCAACAACTCGACAACACGCAGCGACTCCTGTTCGCGATTCCACTGGAACCTCTGCAGGGATGCCGCTTTCAGCCGACCGGATTTCCTGGGCTTGGCGCTGCAACCTTCCAGACCGCGCGAGGTACCAGCCTGCTCGTCGAGAGCAACCAGAGTATGGCGAACCACCTGGAGCTGACAATCTGGGACGCGGCCAAGCAGGATGTGGTGGACGAGGTGCGCGGAATCTCCCACGTGCGCATCAATCGCAAGGGGCAATTCCTGACCGACACTGTCCTCGAGGCGCACCGGTTGAATAGCCCGTACCTGCTCGAAGGCACTGACAAGTCGTTCAAGACGCGCCTTGTGAAGGAGCTCAATTGTCTCGCAGAAGGGCCGATTGACCGCAGGAAGCTCGCCCAGGTTCTCCTCAAGCTCGACGTTGGCAGTCTGCTCCACGGCGTGTTCCTCGCCAAGAAGGAGCTCGCTGGCGGACGGCTGCGTGTGGCCCGTGCCCTGTCCGCCTTCATCGAAGCGGAAGGCGTTCGTGTCGCACCATCGGGTGGCGTCAAGAACGACCACGTGAATCCCTCGGGAGACTCCAAGCAGGGCTTCGGCAACGTGCCATTTGCGCGTGATGAATACACTGCCGAGCGAATCACGCTGTACGCCAACCTCGACCTCGCGCAGATCCGTGGCTACGGGCTCAGCCCGGAGAGCGAAAGGATGTTGATTCTACTCGCGCTGTTCAAGCTCAGGCGATTGGTCGAGGGAAACCTCCGACTGCGCACGGCGTGCGATCTGCGCGTCGCAGTCGAGGAGATCGAGGAGATCAAGGCGAGCATGCCAGAAGGCTACGTGCTTCCGGGACAACTCGATCTTGCGAGTGCGCTAAGGGAGGCGATCGCTGGATGCCAGGACTCCATGGAAGTCAACGAATTCGTCTTTGACGATCCGTTCAAGAAGGGAAGCGAGCAGGACGACGACGGAGTCGACGACTCGGCCGAGTAAGGAGTAGACATGCCAACGCTGGTCTTACGTTTCGTGGCCGGGCGCTATCATGCCACGCCCTGGGGTCATCACGTCAACGAAGGGCTCGTCGAGTGGCCGCCTTCTCCGTGGCGTTTGCTGCGTGCCTTTCTGGCGGTGGGTTTCGAGAAGCTCGGGTGGACGATTGTGCCGCCGGATGGCCGCGCTGTTGTCGACAAGCTCGCGACGGTCCTGCCTCGCTACAGATTACCCGCAGCCGCCGGCGCTCACAGTCGTCACTACATGCCGGTGGGCAAGCTCGCGGGCGACCGCGAATTGACGACCATGGTGTTCGATACCTGGGCGCACGTGGATACCAGCGAGCTTGCCGTCACCTGGGATGTCGACCTCACACCGTCGGAGATCGCGCTCCTCGAGACAATTGTGGTGCGCCTCGGCTACCTCGGACGGGCGGAGAGTTGGGTACACGCGCACCTGCTGCCGTCCGGAATGCCAACAGGTGCTGGTGCAGGTGCAGGTGCGGGTGCGGGTGCGGGTGCTGGGACAGAGTCCTTTCCCTGTGATGGAGCGGCATTGCCAGGACCCGGTTGGGAGCAGGTGACCGTGCTTGCTCCGGAGACACCGAACGCGACGGCAG
>JAZDLZ010000389.1:0-3813 GCA_043801535.1 Pseudomonadota bacterium | reverse complement strand
ATGCCGTCGCTGGTGGGAACCGTGGCGCCGGGGGTGGCAGTGATAGTGGCAGTGGCAGTAGTGGCGAGGCCGTACTGGAGCTGGTACACGAATCCCTGGTGCGAACATGGGGACGGTTCTCGCGCTGGCTCGAGGAGAGCCGAGAAGACGTGGCGTTCGTTGCCGAGATCAGCCAGGCTGCGGGGCTCTGGGAAAGGCGAGGCCGCCGGGACGAAGAGGTGTGGCAGGGAGACGCGCTGCGTGAGGCCAGAAACAAGGTTGCTCGACTGGGTGCCGCCGTGCCCGTGCCCGAGCTCGTGGTCGGTTTCTTGGCAGCGGGGACGAAAAAGGAACGGCGTGCGCAACGGCGCAGGCGAGTACTCTTGGCGGGCGGCACTGCTGCTCTCGCTGGTGTTGCCGTGGTGGCGATCTTGGTGGCGCAGCTCATGTTCCATCAGAAGCAGCTCGCCGAGAAGGAGCGCACCACGGCCCAGGCCCAGCGCGAGCGTGCCGAGCAACGTGAAGCCGAGGCGCAGGCTCAGCGCGCCGAAGCCTACCGGGAAGGCGCCAGCGCTGCCTTGCGTCGTGGCGACATCCTCGAGGCCCGCGCCAAGCTCCGCGGATCGCTGGAAACCAGCGATTCCACGATGGCCCGGGTGCTATGGGGAGAGCTCGAGCAGGAAGCGTTGGTGTGGAGCAGGAAGCTCGGCGGCTGGGTCAGTGATGTCTCTTTCTCGCCGGACGGCAAGACCGTGGCGGGTGCCTGCGAGGACGGCAAGGTGTACTTGGTCGATGCGGAGACGGCGGCAGTGCGGGTGCTGCGGGGGCGAGTTGGTGTGATCGGGTCTGCCGCGTTCTCGCCGGATGGCAGGTACCTGGCAGCGGGGAGCTACAGAGGTCCGGTTGTTCTCTGGGACTTGAGAGAGGGGAATGTTAGAGAGTTATTGGGTCATAGTGCCCAGGTGTGGAGTGTGGCCTTTGACCCCGCAGGCGAGCTTCTCGCCACGGCGAGCTTCGATGCCAGCGTGCGTCTTTGGGAGGTGAGTAGTGGCCGGGAGCGAATGGTATTGCGTGGGCACGAGAAGCAGGCCACCAGGTTGGTCTTCGGCTCCGCGGACGTTCTGTTGTCGGCAGGAAAGGATGGAACTGTGCGCCGGTGGGATACTCGCACTGGCAGCGGTCGAGTCGTGGTCAGGGCAGATAGCCAGATCTACGGTCTTGCACTTGATTCCGCCGGTGAGGAGGTGGTGACCGGGAGTATCGACGGCACTGTCCGCCGCTGGAAGCTTGGCACTGGCGAGGAGCGGATGCGGCTTTCCGGTCATCGAGAGCTCGTGACCGCCACTGTACTGAGTCCCGATCGGCAGGTATTGGCGTCGAGTAGTCTCGATCGAAGAGTGCTCCTCTGGGATCCGGCGTCTGGCCGTCACGCCGTTCTCGGTCGGCACGAGGGCATCGGTTCCGCCGTGGCATTCAGTCCCGATGGCCGACACGTGGCATCGAGCGGCTTCGACAGCACGGTGCGACTGTGGCAGGTCGGGATCGAGGCGAGGATAGCCGAGAAAAGCGGCCACGCTGGCATCGTCTGGTCTCTGGATTTTTCCCCCGATGGCACGACGATCGTTTCTGGCGCCGAGGACAAGACTGTACGTGTCTGGGATGTGCGATCTGGGCAACAACGCACGCTCTTGGGAGGTCATCAAGGTACTGTCAATGGCGTGGCTTTCTGTTCCGATGGCAAGGCCGTGGTTTCGGCCAGCCACGACCGCGGCATTCGGGTCTGGGATCTGGTGAGTGGCAGCAGCGAAGAGCTGCAGCCGCGTCATGCTATTCAAGCATTTGATGTGGCCGTCAGCATGGATGGAAGAACGATCGCCTCGGTTGGAGCCGACTGGAGAGTGCGGCTCTGGGATGCGCGCTCCTTCGCATCGAGCGGAGAGCTCAAGGCGAACCATGGTTGCCTGGTGCTGGCTGAGCGTCGGGTATTCCTCGTATCCGGTCCCTCCATTCCTACTGCTGCTGCGGGCAGGACGAGCACCGTCAGTGACTCAACCGACGGCGCTGCCTCTGGCAGTATCCGTGAGCTGGCGAGCGAGGCGAGCGCCATTGCCTTCCAGGCTGGCCGCATTCTCGTTGCCAGCGACGAGAATGTGCTGGTTCTCGACGAGAACGGCAACGAGCAGGCCAGAGTGAGGATCGAGCAGGGCGCGAGCGCTGTCAGTCTCGTTGACAACGGCCGGCTGTCGGCAGTTGGCTATGATGCGGGTGACATCGTGCTCGTGTCAATTGATGCTGGAACTGCCAAACCAAGTTTCAGCTTCGAGGAAACGGAGCCGCGCGCAGTTGAACGGATCAGCGAGGGTCCGCGCCAGACGTTGATAGTGGGCTACGCGAGCGGCTATCTTGGCATCTGGAGCCTTCGGACTGGCAAGCGGCTGCGCCATTTCAAGCTGCACGGCCCGGTTGTTCACCTCCTCGTAGACAGCGAATCCCGGCGCCTCTACGTTGCCACCGAGGTGGGCGACCATCGGGCAATCGACCTTTCTCCGCTCTACCAGGACTACTGCGAGCTTCTCGCCGACATCTGGAGCAAGGTGCCGGTGGTGTGGCAGGAAGGCATGCCGGCGCTCGCCTTGCCATCGCCTGGCCACCGCTGCGCTGCCAGCGCGATCCCGTAAAACGGAAGAGGGTTTCCAGGACTGTCCGTCCGATACCAGATTCCAACGCCACCAGCCACAATGCCGGTCCCTCGAGGAGCAGACAGAAGTCGATGCACTTGCTGTGCTACCGTGCACGAGCCAGGATCGTAGCTGAGTCTACTCCTCGCCGAAGTCCGGCGAGATGAGCGCGAAGCAAATGAACGAAAACCCGGCCTTTGCAGTAGTCCCAGCGTGCCATTGACATACTGTTTACTCTTTTGGTAAACAACTCTTGCGCAACTACCATGACTAGCAGCCCAGAAAACGAGTACACACCCGACGATGTATCGCCCCCTGGTGAGACTATCCAGGAGACCCTCGACGCCCTTGGGATGACGCAAACCCAGTTGGCCACTCGAAGCGGCCATCCCAAGAAAGTGATCAACCAGATCATCAAGGGCAAGGCCGCAATTACTCCCGACACTGCACTTCATTTGGAACGCGTTCTCGGCGTACCGGCGAGCTTTTGGAACGAACGCGAACGCCACTACCGCGAATTCCTAGCGGCAAAGGATGAAGCTGAAAGGCTCTCCAGGCATGAACAGTGGCTTCGCGAGCTGCCAATCGCTGCCATGGCCCGCCTCGGTTGGATACGACGGTTCAGAAATAGGGTCCAACAGATCCGCGAGCTGCTCAATTATTTCGGCATCGCCTCGCCCGGACAGTGGGACGATTTTGTCCTCACGCGCGGAGTCCAGTTTCGCCAGTCAACGCAGAGAACGATTGACAAGGCAGCCGTTGCAGTATGGCTATATGCTGGCGAGCTCGCAGCCAGGAAGATGCCCACGGCCACCTACGACGAAGCTGCATTCCGAAGGGCTGTCACGAACATCCGTGCGCTCACCCTCAAGCCGCCCGGGGAATTTATGGGCGAATTGGAGCAAATGTGCAAGGACGCCGGCGTGGCGGTCGTATTTGTCCATGAGTTTCCACGTACTGGGATCAGTGGAGCAACTCGATGGCCAACACCGGGCAGGGCATTGATCCAGCTCAGTCTTCGCTACAAGACCAGCGATCAACTATGGTTCACGTTCTTTCACGAAGCCGGTCATATCATCCTGCACGGGCGGCGAGAGGTCTTCTTGGAAGGACTACGCGACGTAGCGCACAGCAAGAAAGAGAAAGAGAAAGAGGA
>JAZDLZ010000031.1:0-3399 GCA_043801535.1 Pseudomonadota bacterium | reverse complement strand
GTCTTCTCCGAGCATCCTGGCCTCGGCTTCGACGACGAATTCGGAACTATCGTGACTCTTTCGCATCGTTACCCCCCCGCGGCGCGCCTACTCGTATCTCAATCCTTCGACGGGCCGCAGAAAGCTCGCCTTCAACGCTGGATAGAGCGTGGCCAGAAAGCAAATCGCCATCGTGATTGCTCCGACGAGGACAACTTCCGAGAAGTTGACCTGGATCGGAAGACGGTCGATCGAATACACCCGCGGATCCAGAGGGAAGGCGTAGCGCGCCAATACTCGACAGACCAGCAGTCCAAGACCAAGCCCCAACCCGGTGCCGACTGCGCCAATCGTAAGGCCTACTATCTGAAACACCGCTGCCACACCAACAGCAGTTCCTCCCATCGACTTCAGGATCGCTATCTCCTTGATCTTGTCGAGCACCATCATGGTGAGCGCCGCCACCATGTTGAATGCCGCAACCACGATGATGAGAGTCAGCACGACCAGCAGCGCCACCTTCTGGATGGTCAAAGCGGTAAAGAGACTATCGTTCAGCGTCCGCCAGTCCATGACCACGTAGGGATCGCCTCCGAGCTTCTGCTCGATCGCCGCTGCCACGTCTTTGGCCTGGTCGACGTCGTCGAGCTTCATCTCGACGCCCCTCACCAGATCCCCTTGCTCGAGGAAATCCTGTGCATCCTTGATGTTCACGTATACGAGACGACGATCGTACTCGTCGAAGCCGCTGTAGAACACTCCTCGGACAGTGAACTCGCGGCTCTTGGGCGGACGCCCGGTAGGTGACCATGTCCGCAAATCGATCCCGGTGAGGGGAGAGACGACCTTGATGACATCTCCCACTCGTGTCTTGAGCTTGTGGGCAAGCTCGCGGCCCAGAATCAGTGGGGGCGGCACGCCGGGTGTACGTTCCTTGAGCGCTCCGACGCTGCCCTCGATCATGTGCTGCGGCAGTGCGAGCACAGTGCCAACGCGATCCGGATCCACCCCCTTCAGGCCAACGCCCGACAGCTCGCCTTTTCCCTTGGTTACCAGTACTTCCTCGATGACAAAAGGCTGGACCGCCACCACGTGAGGAGTGCTGGCAGCAAGCTCCTCGACCTCCTGGTAGTCGGCGAAATCCACTGCCTTGATTACCACCACGTGGGCATTGACGCCCAACACCTTTTCGCGGAACGCCGTCTGGAATCCGCTGGTGACCGCCAGCACAGCGGTGAGCGCGGCAACTCCCAGGATTACCCCGAGCACTGACACCGTCGAGAACACTCGGAACAGCATCAGCAACCCGAAGGTGATGCTGCCGAGCGCACCGGCAACGAGAATCGCCACTCCGACCGGTGAAGGTCGACCGCCCAAGAAGAACCACGCACCGGCGCCGACAGCGCCGACGATACACAGGACAAGCCCGATCGTCACCACCGGCGAAGACCGCCCGCGGTAGAGGAATCGCCAGCCAATCAGAGACTCGTATGGCATTGTGACATTTGGATGGCCAAACAACTGGCCCGCGTGTCGAATATACGGATCAGCCCAACCCGAGGCTATCAGTTTCTTGCATTGTCAACCAACCAATCTGAGTACCCCGAGTCCCCCCAAGCCTTCAGCATTGGTTGACAACGCGGTGGCAGGCCGACTACCTTTCGGCCATGCGCCCGCATGCGCTGTGCCTATTCGTCGCGCTGGTTGTCGGCTTTCCCAACGTTGCCAGAGCCGGAGACAACGATCTCGTGCTCTCTCGCTTGAGCATCATGAGCGACGGCCGCCCTGTTCAAGACAACCAGGCATTCCGTTCTCTTGCTTCCGAGCTAGGTGTTGTCATTGCACCCAAGTTTCTAGCCGCAGCCGAATCACTCGGCTATTCGGGATTCCAGTTCTCGTCGGAGATCTCCTATACCACGATTACCAGCGACGGCGACTATTGGTGTGCGACCGAGGAGTCGAGCTCCTGCGCCTCCGATCAGGGCAAGCCGAGCGGCACGATCCCGACCATTGGGCTTTTCGTTCGCAAAGGCGTTTGGCTCCCCCTGCCTTCATTCGAGGTGGGAGCTGGCGCATTCAATCTGGTCCATTCGCGACTGTGGGCAGCCCAGGTCTTTGCCAAGCTTGCGCTCCACGAAGGGTTCCACGACTGGCCACTACCTTCGCTCGCGGTAAGAGGAGCCGCGTCCACTCTGGTCGGCTCGGAACAGATGAGCCTCACCGTGGCATCATTCGATATCTCGGTCTCGAAGCCATTCGGCATCCAGGGGACGGTGAATCTCGAGCCGTACGCTGGGTGGAACTACCTGTGGATAATCCCGCGCTCCGAGGTCATCGACAAAGCAGTTCCGCCGGAAGGGGGCACAACCGAATTCGCTCACGTTCAGTTTGCTTTTGCCCCGCAACAGGCGATCACCCGCTCTCGTCTCTTCGCCGGGTTCAAGCTCAAATACAACGTCCTGGTTTTTTCGACCGAGCTGAACGTTGCCCTGTCCGGCAAATCGATCGACGACACGCCGGCTACGCAGCCGTGCGGCACGCCCGCAATCCCGCTGAACCAGTGCGATGCACAAGACCGAGCGGGCACCCAGTACACCCTGGCTGCATCAGTAGCACTGGGCTTCTAGCAACTGGCTAGTGGCAAGGCGTGGAGGGATTCGTGCAGCATCAAAGAGCTCGCTCGACCGCGCAGGCCGCCGCCGCACCGATAGCAGCATGGCTATTCGTTCAGGCAGTAGTAGTCCTGCCTCTCGCGGCCTGCAGCGACAATGATTGCGCCCAGGATACTGGCTGCGGAGGAGCCGATAGCCAGAGACCCGACTTGGTCCAGTATGGTGACGAGTGGCTGACCGCCGAGGAAATGGAGGCCCGGCGAGCAGACGAGCGTGCGACCATTGGCTGGGATTTCGAGAGAAAGGTCGCGTGCGGGCACTACCTCGTCTACTCGACTGCCAGCAGCGAGCAGATTGCCGACATTTGCGCGGTTGCCGAGGCGCTCTACCAGGGATACGTGGGCTTTGTTGGTGCCAAGGTCACGCTGCCACTGCAGGAGCATCCCTACTTGAAGGTCAAGCTCTTCAAAGATCGCGACGAGTTCCGCGCTGTCGTCCTCGGCGGTCAGGGATGGGCCGAAGGTCTCTACGACGGTGTCTATTGCAACCAGTACTACGATGCCACTGCCGGCAACCCGTATCACTGGTTTCTCCACGAGGCAACTCATCAGCTCAACTTCGAGGTTGCCAGACTCGAGCTCCCCCAGTGGCTTCAGGAGGGAACAGCGTGCTACTTTGGCACGTCCACCTATCGGGACGGCCAGCTGATCCTCGGCCAGGCAGACGACGATTCGTACCCGGTGTGGTGGGTTCCCAAGTGGGACGTGGAGTCCGTCTGGATCCCGCTCCAGGCGATCGTGTCTGGCGA
>JAZDLZ010000327.1:0-2988 GCA_043801535.1 Pseudomonadota bacterium | reverse complement strand
CCCCAGCAGTGCTGCGCCGCCGTACTTCGCTCTCTTCGCGGTCTCGGTCTCGGTCGCGGTCTCGGTCGCGGTGCTTCCTCGGCGCTGCCAGCAGGCCTGCAGCCAGCTCGCGAGCATGGCGAACGGCACCACGAGCACCGTGAGGGCTAGCAGGGCATAGCGATCGGCAAAGCGAAAGTACACCGGAACCAGATTGGCGACCGGCAGCAGGGCAGCAACGCTGCCCGCGACGGCAAAGCGAGCAACGCAGGGCAAACGCTTCCAGAAGAGCAGCAGAAGCAGAGCTGCGGACAGCAGCAGAATGGACGATGCCATCGGGAAGGAGGGCTGCTCTGGATAGATTGCAGCCAGATTGGTTGGCCAGATCGTGCGGCCGAGATAGGTGGCGATGGTCGACGCCACGTCGACTGGCCAGGGATTTGGCCGGGACCAACGGATCAACTCGTTCTGGTGCCAGAGCAGCATGACTACCGGAGCGACCACGACGCTGACCGCGGCATGGGGTATCACCCGGACCAGAACGCGCCGACCCGGAAGCCGGCGAAGCCAGTAGAGCCAGGCAGCGAGAACCAGGGGAAGGCAAATCGTCGCGGTCTTGGTGAGCGCCGCCATGGCAGCCAGGAGCGGCGAGACGAGCCGCCGCCACCGTGATTCGTGTCCAGGGCTAGCAGCGGATGCGGCGCCATCTTCGAGAGCAATCGATGCCAAGAAGAGCACCAGGGCGAGCAGATCCTTGCGGGCGGTGATCCAGGCCACCGGTTCGACGAGCAGCGGATGCAGGGCATAGAGGAGGCAAGCAGCGAATGCAGCGCACCTGCTGGTTGCATGGCGGGTCGCCAGGGTGAACAGCAGCGAGAGCGAGCCGAGGAACAACGCCACGTTGAGAGCATGGAATCCGCTCGGCGACGAT
Organism: Pseudomonadota bacterium; assembly: GCA_043801535.1. Lineage (GTDB taxonomy): Bacteria > Myxococcota_A > Polyangia > Haliangiales > SHYZ01 > JAZDLZ01. The sequence goes on along the minus strand of JAZDLZ010000327.1, from coordinate 2,078 downwards.
GGCCAGAGATAGCGATCGGGCAGATACGAAAGGAGGTGGAGAGGCTGATATGCCTCGAGCTGAATCGTGGTCAAGGCGGCGCTCACGTACGTCCAGCCGCCTGCCTCGAACAGCGGATTCTCGGTGATGAATCTGTTGTCGTCCCAGTTGAGGAATTCCCCGCGCAGCGCTGGCCAGTAGGCAGTCAGCACCACCGACGCCAAGACGAGCAGCCACGGAATACTCCTTCCGTCGACGAGAACCTGCCTGGCGGGACCAGTCTGGCTCTGGCTTCGTCGGTGGCCCGCAGTCGACGGAAGTGGGATTGTCACGATTGCTGTCTTACCACCAATCTAGAAATAGCTGGGGCGAAGTGATATGACCAGCACCGCGCTGCCCGAGCAGCGAGCAGCGAGCAGCGAACGGAGAGTTGCAAGCACGAAAGCAAGAAAGAAAGTATGAAAGTAGGCAAGGAGACATCAATGGTCGAAACAGCCCACTTCGATGCAGTAGTCATTGGCAGCGGTCCGGGCGGATACGTGGCAGGTATTCGTCTCGGTCAATTGGGCGTCAAGACCCTGGTGGTCGAGCGCGAGCGGGTTGGTGGGGTCTGCCTGAACGTGGGATGCATTCCGTCGAAGGCGCTAGTGCACGCCAGCAAGACTCTCGACCGGATTCGACGAGCGAGCGAGCTGGGCATTTCTCTTCCGGCAGCGCCGACGATCGATTGGCCGGCCACCATGAAATGGAAGGACGGCGTGGTCAACCGTCTCACCTCGGGCGTGAGGCAGCTTCTCAAGGCGAGCGGCACTGCTCTTTGGGAGGGCGATGCCACCGTCCAGGAGGGAGGCGGCAAGGTTGCAGTCCGACGCGCAGACGGAAGCACTGCCATGGTGACAGCCGCCAACGTGATCATCGCCACCGGCTCGCGACCGCTGGCTATACCGGCGCTGCCGGTGGATCACCAGCGGGTGCTCGATTCGACCGATGTTCTGGCGCTGCAGAGTATCCCGGGGCGGATGGTGGTCGTGGGTGGTGGCTATATCGGCATGGAGATCGGGACCGTCTACGCCAAGCTAGGGACCAAGGTCACGATCGTCGAAGCCCTTCCCTCGGTGATGGCTGGCATGGACTCCGACTGCGTCCAGGTCATTACCCGCAAACTGCGCAAACAGGGCGTCGACATCCTGGTGAGCTCCAAGGTGGTTGGTTGGGAAGACAAGGGCGATCGAGCGGTGGTATCCATCCAGAACGACAAGGGGTCGGCCACCATTGACACCGACAAAATTCTGGTCACGGTTGGCAGGCGGCCGAACACCGACGGCGCGGATCTCGAGCGGCTTGGGCTCGAGACGGACCAGAAGGGAGCAATCATCGTCGACGAACGGCAGTCCACCGGAAAACCAGGTCTCTACGCGATTGGCGATTGCACGGTCGGACCCATGCTCGCCCACAAAGCTTCGGCCGAGGCAGAGGTCGTTGCCGAGGTCATCGCCGGCCGAACAGTGGAGAGAAGCAGGCGCACGATTCCCTCGGCGACGTTCACCGATCCGGAATTCGCCACTGTGGGTCTCACCGAGGAACAGGCCAGAGCCGCCGGCCGTCAAATCAAGGTCGGCAAGTTCCCGTTTGCCGCCCTGGGTCGGGCACTGGCACAGGGAGAGACCGACGGGTTGGTGAAGATCGTCGCCGATGCCGAGACCAACCTGGTGCTCGGCATGCACATCGCCGGTGCTGCAGCAGGCGACATGATTAGCGAAGGAGCGCTGGCCATCGACATGGAAGCACGCTTGCAGGAAATCGCCCACACCATTCACCCGCATCCAACCTTCCCCGAGGCGACGATGGAAGCAGCCAGAGCCGCGCTCGGCCAGGCAATCCACATTGTGAATCGCTAGCATCCCCCCAGCACGAGCACGAGCACGAGCACGAACTGTAAAGCAAGAGCCCCGAGAAATGGTCGGTGCCCATGCGCACGGTAGAGAAACCTCTGTCCAAGCTGAAGGTCTTCTATGACGCTCAGGCTTACCTGAGCCACGCTCGCACTGCCCTCGTCTATCAGGCCATCGTCGACGAGCTCGCGACCACCACCGATTCGA
>JAZDLZ010000320.1:0-3629 GCA_043801535.1 Pseudomonadota bacterium | reverse complement strand
CCAAAGACCGAGAACGGCCTGCGCTCCCTCGGGTGCCTTGTCATGTCCATCCGACCGAGACACGTCCACGTCGGGTATCGCTGACGCTCTGGTTTCGCCGCCATCGACGGGGGACCAACGAGCAACGATCACACCCGTCTTCGTCAGCGCCCTTGCGCAGCGTGACAAGCCGTGCCTGAGACAGAGTGCCGAGCACCGCCTGTCCGTCCGTCCCGAGGCTCCGCATCACCTCGTCAACCGACACTACCCTTCGCGTTCCCTCGGGCGTCACAAGCCCCACCAGCAACTCACGAGCGACACGGACCTGCTCGGGCGACATTCCTGCCAGCACTCCATCAGCGTGCTCGGCCAGTGCTCCAGCCACGCCTCCTCTACCGGAACATTAATCGGTTGCCTATCAGGCACCATCATCGCGTCAATCGTCGTTGACTCCTCGGGACACACGCGAAATACCCTCTGCCTTCGTCCAACGGCTTTCACCACGAGGGCCAATGCGCCGGCCAGCCCGCATCGCCATCATGCTTGCCATCGCCCAAAAGATCGATTTGGCACAGGACGGGACCCAGGCCTCAGTCAGTCAGTCAGCCAACCCACCGTCCAGGCACTTCGTGGCCGCAGGTAGGGCAGCGACCTTCCTTCACACCAATCTCGACGACCTGATAGCCGACACGGCGCACCAGCATCGTGCCGTCGCGCGGACAGCGAGTGCATTCCGAGTCGTGGCCAGCGACATTGCCGATGTACACGTACTCCAGCCCAGCCTCCATTGCCTCCTTCCTGGCGTTCTCCAGTGTTTCGGCAGGCGTGGGCGGCAGGTTTCGCATCTTGTACTGCGGCCGGAAGCGGAGGAAATGGAGCGGGGTCCCAGCCCCGAGCTCGGTGCAGATCCAGCGTGACAGCCGGCGAATGCTCGCCAGATCGTCGGTCAGCGTGGGGATGACCAGGTTCGACACCTCGAGCCACACGCCTTCTCGACGAATCGTCACCAGCGCCTCGAGCACTGGGCCGAGCCAGCCGCCGCAGTTGCGTCGATAGAATTGATCGTCGAAGGACTTGATGTCGGCAGTGACGCCGTCGAGCACCTGGCAGAGCGCGCGCAGCGGTGGCTTGTTCACGAAGCCAGCAGTGACGAGCACGTTGCGCAAGCCTGCCTGGCGAGCGAGCACTGCCGTATCACGGGTGTACTCGAAGAACACCAGCGGCTCAGAGTAGGTGTAGGCAATCGCCCGGCACCCCTCCGCCACCGCGGTGCGCACCACGTCGGCAGGCTCGGCCCGATACACGACGTCCATCTCGTGTCCTCCTGCCTGGGATAGCTGCCAGTTCTGGCAATTGGCACAGTGCAGGTTGCAGCCAGCAGTGGCGATCGAGAAGATGGGAGTGCCAGGGAAGAAATGGAACAGCGGCTTCTTCTCGATCGGATCGACATGAATTGCCGACGGGCGTCCGTAGGTCGTGGCGTAGAGCTTGCCATCGAGATTGACCCTGATCCGGCAGTCGCCAGAAGCCCCCTCGGGTATCACGCACAGCCTCGGGCACAGCTCGCAGATTAGTAGCTCACTCATCGGACGACTCGACAACGTGATACCACTCTGCCTGGTGCCGCACCACTGTGCCCTCGCGGAGCTTGTCGGTGAGCACCGACTGATCCACCGCTCGCCAGCCACCTTGCCCTGGACCGACCGCTGGTCTGCCCACTTGCCCCTGCCCCCGCCCTTGCCCTTGCCCTGGCCCTCGCCCCTGCCCGTCCTCGTCGCCGTGTCCTCGACGATGACGTCGGCCGTGACCAGACCGCCCAGCAATGCTCGAGGATCCTCCTCGAGACAGACTGTCCATGCCCACCTGGTCTTGGGAGTACCGCAACCGCTCGCCGCGAATAGTGCCGGCTATCGCTGTTCCAGTCACCAACACCAGGGCTATGAACCGTGGCTGACGCCAACGGCGAGGCACGTGACTCAGCAGTGGAACGCGACTTGGCAGTACACTGTGGATCGGCGCAGGAACGGCGCAGCTCGGCGCAGGGGTAGGCGCATTCCGCCGGCGCATTCCGATATCCGTCCCCGCAATGCAGCGATTGCAGCGCAGACAGTCGATGTCGTGCTCGGAGCGCACTCCCAGATCGCAACGCTCGATGGACCGTCTCGGTGCCAGCCAGCCGAGAATCGCAAGCTTGTTGGCCAAGGCAAGGAACGCACCCATCGGACAGAAGTACCGGCACCAGAATCGGAAGAAGAACAAGGCGCCAATCAGGCCAACGACTGCGCTTGCAAGCTGCCACCTACCAAGCTGCCCGTGAAACAGACGCTGCATGGGATTGAGCTCGACCCAACTTCTTTCGCCCGTCACCCAGAAGGCCACCATCATGATAACGAGCAAGACGTACTTCCAGTAGCGCATGCGCACGTCCAGCCACTCGTGTACATAGCCGCGCAGACCAATCCAGCGTCCGAGGCGAGAGGCTAGCTCTTGTAGCGCGCCAAACGGACACACGTAGCCGCAGTAGACCTGCCCCCAGAGCAGCGACGTCAACACCACGAAGCAGGCCAGCAACACCCAACCCGGATTGGCGGCGAACGAGGGCAGCTTGCCAAGGGATAGGCTGGCCAGGTCGACCTCGGTGATCGCCGTATTGCAGGCGAATCCAAGGACCAGCAAGGCAATCGCCTGGTAGGCGAGCCGAAGTCTCTCGGCGCCATTCCTTTCCAGAAACCGGAACAGCAGGTTCGGTGGCCGCGCCGCCGAGTCCTCTCTTCGGCATCTTCGGCCGAGGAGAAACACGGGAAAGAAAAGCAGCAGCAGTATCCCAATGGCGACGGTTCGGCCAGTGATCGTCTTGGTCGCCCCAGTGCTGGTGCCAGCGACGATGCCGGTGCCGGTGCCGGTGCTGGTGCCGGTGCCGCTAGCCGACTGGGCGTCGGCGGTGCTGCTATTGCCAACGAGGCTCGCCCCAAATGCAACGAGCGATCCTGCTACGGCAGCCCGGTTGATCGACTCGAGACATGCTCTGCCGGTGATGCTGGCGCCGCTGACGACATCGACGTTGTCCGGATTCAAAGGTCCCGACTTCAACTCTCGACCCTCGAGGGTTGCGAGCCAATCGTCGATGCCCTCGACGTAAGACGGAGTCTCGTTGCTCTCGATGTAGCGGATTCCTCGCAGCTTGCCGTTCTCGTCGAGCGACACCAGGAGATTGATGGGCCCGCCGAAGCCGTTCACGTCGGCGGCAACTGCCATCGTCGAAAGGCTCACGGTTCTTGCCGGCGCTGTAGCTCCGCCGCTACCGATCGCATGGGGAAAAGGCTCGTACTTGCGCTCGAAGCTCGCCGAGCCGCTCACTTCGGCAAGCTCCTGTTCCTCGAACTGGAGGGCCGCATGCTCGGCCGACCGTCTAACAATCGTCGTGCCCACCAGCGTCACGGAGGCAACCAGCACGAGCGCCCAAGTCGTCCGCACGAACGGAAACGATGGACTCGCGCGGCAAGCAAGCCAGCGGGGAATCTTCAGCACCGGCACCAGTCCGGCGCCGATGGCTGGAACGATTGCAAGCACAGCAATGCCAGCCAGCAGATGACACGTACGTCCCGTTCCCAGGAGAGGGACCAGAACGGCACCGCCGATCAGCCCACCCA
>JAZDLZ010000296.1:0-4543 GCA_043801535.1 Pseudomonadota bacterium | reverse complement strand
GGTGATGGCGTTTTCCGCGCCGCCAGTCTTGCTCCAAGAGTAGCCGACATAGGCGATAGTCCAGTGGTTCTGCTGTGGAGGAGTTAGCTGGTCGAATCCTTTGATCGTTCCCTGCACCTCGGCGCTCGGAACCGTGGGGGTGCCAGCAGGCGGAATTGCTGGCTCGAGGAGGATCGTAATGTTGGCACCATTGGCTCCGAACCAACTCGCCGTCAAAAAGCCGCTGGCAGAGGCGGTGATGTCCTGTGGTCCGGAAAGTGAGTCGTCGAAAAAGATAGCGAGCCCATTGTCGTCCGTCGTCTTGCTGAGGCTTCCAACCTGTACCGAGGCATCGGCAATCGGCTTCCCGTCCCTGACGTCGAGGACAAAGACGTTCACCCTGCCGTCGATTGCGCCCGAGGCTAGCCCGCCATACGGAATGACAACAGGCGCGGCGTTGTTGCCCGCAAAGGCATCTGGTTCGGTGCCCTGCGCGTCGGTCGAGCCGGTAGCATCCGGAGAGCTCGCGTCGCTGGCGTCGATGTCGCCGGCGTTTGCGCTGTCGAAGGCATCGGCCAGGGTGCCCTGATGCGCGTCGGTCGAGCCGGTAGCATCCGGAATGCTCGCATCGCTGGCGTCGATGTCGCCGGCGTTTGCGCTGTCGAAGGCATCGGCCAGGGTGCCCTGACGCGCGTCGGTCGAGCCGGTAGCATCCGGAATGCTCGCGTCGCTGGCGTCAATGGCGCCAATCGTTGTGCTGCCAGAGCTGCAGCCTGTCAACTGAGCAAACAGTAGGACTGTTGTCGTTGTCAGCGAGAGCTTCATTGCCATTCCCTTTCTGCAATCCCTGCTTCTGCCACTCGGTGGTTCCGAGCGCGAGCCTGCACCCGTGCTGCGACGGCTCCTAGAAAGTGAACACTTTGTAGTTCGTGGCAGAGCGGGTGACGTCCTGGAAGAGGGAGAAGCTGAATCCGGTCGGCGCGAATTGTGGCACATCGTACGCACCGACGAGCACGCTCACTTTCGATGGCAGCTTCACCGCCGATGGCACGGCAATCGAGGACTGGCCGCTGATGAGTATCGCGTTCCAGAGGCGTGCCTTGGTCGTGTCATCGGATAGCGTGATCATATGAAAGTTGGCGCCGGCAGCCGGTGCGAAGGTGAGTGTTCCGCTTTTGAGATCGATGTTCGCTGGAGCAGGGAGGAAGTCGCCCAGGCTCACCGAAGAGTCGGGCGTCGATATTTTTTTCTGTAGACCAGAGAATGCTGTTACCTGTTCTTGCTGCGTTGCCGGACGTTTGTAGGCCGACGCTTCCACGCCCAGGTAGCTGAACGAGCCGAATGCCCCGGTGAGCGCTGGAGCTCGATAGCTGAAGCTAGTCGGCGCCGTCATGGGGTAGGGAAGTATCAGCATACCGTCGTCCTTCACATCCATGTAGGTGCGAATCTGGACTGTATCCATGCCACTCGGTACCGAGCCTCTGGTGATGTTCAAGTTGGTCAGGCCATTGTCGGGCAGCATTTCGAGCTCTACCCCTTTGAGGACCTGACCTTCCGTTAGCTCCAAGCCAAAACGATAGGCGTACCCTGTCATCGTGTAGACATCGTCGCTGGCATCCTGGGTACCTTTGGTGTCGTGGTCCATGATGGTTGCGAAGATTGCCAATTTGCCAGTGCGAGTCTTCACTTTCCAATTGCACGCGCTGTAGTTGAGCACGCACATGTTGGGAGGAGGCTCGCTCTGGCTGGTAGCAGGGGTGGTGATGCCGTTTTCCGCGCCGCCAGTCTTGCTCCAAGAGTAGCCGACATAGGCGATAGTCCAGTGGTTCTGCTGTGGAGGAGTTAGCTGGTCGAACCCTTTGATCGTTCCCTGCACTTCGGCGCTCGGAACCGTGGGGGTGCCGGAAGACGGGACTTCTGGCTCGAGGAGCATGGTGGCGTTGGCAGCGTTCGCTCCGAACCAACTCGCCGTCAAAAAGCCGCTGGCAGAGGCGGTGATAGTCTGCGGTCCCGATAGTGAGCGGTCAATGAAGATGGCGAGCCCATCGTTGTCTGTCGCCTTGGTGAGGCTTCCTACCTGCACCGAGGCATTGGCAATCGGCTTTCCGTCCCTGGCGTCGAGGACAAAAATGTTCACCCTGCCGTCGATTGCGCCCGAGCTCAGTCCGCCATAGGGGATGACGGCCGCGGCAGCATTGTTGCCCGCGGCGGCGGCGGCGTCAGCCTGGTTCTCATGGTCACCGTCGATCGTGCCTGAGCTTGCCGCATCCGGTTTGTCGGTATTGTTGTCGGCATCGACATCCCCGACGGTAGTTCCGTCGGTAGCACAGCCCAACGATTGGGCCAAAAAAAAGGCAGTTGTTGCTGCTATTGAGAGCTTCATCTTCCTACTCCTACTCCTCTCTTGCGCCTGAGCCCACCACGCTTGGGCTGTCAGTGCCGCACTTTGCCCGTTTGGAGAGGGCTTGCGCAAGTGCAAATTCGAATTATTGGTGGCCGGACGCAACTTTGGCGGCGGGACGCCGATAACTCGATCAGAGCCCAGCAAAGCGAGACTGCCAGCGTACGCTCGCTGCTTTCTCCTCGATTGCGCGGGTTTGCAGGAGACAGGTGCATGGTCAGAAAACCAGTGGACCGAATGGACGTTTTTGCTGCTCGAAGGTTCGGGAACAGCCGGCTACCTTGCCGACCGTCGCGGTATGGCCGGGCTGTTCAGGCTGTTCGTCGCCCGGTGCGAAGCTGGATCCCCGTCCCGGGGCGGTGCTGCAGCCCTCGCCTTTCGATCGAGGGCTCCCAAATGGGACGGAGCTTCCCTGGTGCGATCGTTTGGTTGATGGGCATGACGTTGGGATGTGCCTCCGAGGAATGGACTTCGCCATGTCCGGCGCTCCTGGCTGGCGACCTGGTGATTACCGAGGTGATGGCCGATCCCGCCGGTCGCGACACCGGCGGAGAATGGATCGAGCTCGTCAATACCACTGGCCGGCGTCTCGATATTGCGGGCCTCGTGCTAGCAGCTGGTTCGGTCGACGAGGCCGAGCAGAGCGCAGTCATGGTCGGCCAAGGCGTTGTCGAGCCCGACGAGTACTTCGTCCTCGCCAACGTCGCCGACGACGAGCGCCCCGCCCACGTGCGGTATGGGTACGGATCTGGGCTGAAGCATCTGCGAAACCGGCAGGGCAGAATCGCCGTTTCGTGTCGAGGCACAATGGTTGACGAGGTGTCCTATGGCGAGACCAGGCCCGCCGTTTCCCTGAGCTTCGACGGAGCGAAACCCCCCGACTATCTTGCCAACGACGATCTGGCGAGCTGGTGCGCCTCTCCGAGCGAATACGCTCCGGGACTATTGGGCTCACCTGGTCACCACAACCAGCCATGTCTGCCTATCTCCAACCGAGCAGGGTGCTTGGACGAGGGGCAATCACGCGGTGTCGTGCCGCCGCAGCCCGGCGGATTGACAATAACCGAGTTGATGCCCAATCCAGCGAAAGCGGACGACTCGACCGGAGAGTGGTTCGAGCTGCGCCTCGACCAGGCCGTGGACTTGAACGGCTTGCAGATCGGCACAACGGTGGACAGGCCGCTCTTGGTCGTGGAGAGCCCGGAGTGCGTGCGAGTCGAGCCTGGCTCCTATCTGGTCTTTTCCCGCAGCCTCGACAGTGCGATCAATGGGCAATTGTCCAGTGTCGGGCGTTCTTTCGATTTCACTCTGCCGAACCGCAACGGGAGACTCGTCGTCTCGGTTGGTGGCTGGCTTCTCGACGAAGTGAGTTGGGATTCGGCGCCCGCTGGTCGTTCGTTGTCGCTCGATCCGGAAAGAACGAGCGCGAGCGCCAACGATTCGCCCGCGTACTGGTGCGAGGCCACGACCAGCTACGGTGCGGGTGATTTTGGCACGCCAGGCGCAGCCAATCCCAAGTGTCCGCTAGTGGCGTCGGCCGGAAAGTGCGTGGACGGCGCGAACGTCCGCGATTTGACGCCGCCGCTGCCTGGAGACCTTGCGATCACCGAGTTGCTCGCCAATCCGGCGGCAGTTGGCGATTCGGCCGGCGAATGGTTCGAAATCTATGCCTCCACCAGCTTCGATCTCAATGGGCTCGAGCTTGGCAATGACCCAGCGGTTGTCCGGACGACAATAGAATCGACCGAATGCCTGCACGCTTCAGCCGGGAGTTACTTGGTGTTTGGCCGCAGCAAGGACTCGACACGCAATGGTGGCATTCCCGAGCTCGCCGGAGTCGTCGATTTCTCGTTGGTAAACTCCAATGGCAGCTTGTTCGTTGGCCACAATGGGACAGTCCTCGACAGCGTGGCGTGGAAGAGCTCGGTCAAGGGATCCGCACGTAGCCTGGATCCCAAATACCTCGACCCCGGCGAGAATGACGACGATAGCAGGTTCTGCAGCCCGACGATTGTCTACGGAGCCGGGGACCGAGGAACTCCGGGCTCGGCCAACCAGCCATGCGAGTGAGCTCGATCATGGGGCGGAGCTCTCGACTTCGGCGCATCGGCTCACTCCTCATTGCCGCCGGGGTTGCCGGTGGCGGTGGCTGCGGCTGCGGGG
>JAZDLZ010000022.1:0-6837 GCA_043801535.1 Pseudomonadota bacterium | reverse complement strand
GCTTTTCGGCGAGCAGTGTTTTGCCCGCTCACGCAAACAGTCCTCGGCTCCGCGGATCGACACGCACGGAGTTCCATGGACGTGGTTGTCCATTCGAATCGTGAGGTGCCTTTCCGTCGGCCTGCGAAACTCGCTCGCGTTCAAAACACTGCTCGCCGCGCAGCCCGCCCCCTCAACCCGGGCTGGCGAAAAACCTCAGGGATTCCACTCTCCTGGCTCCTTAAGTGACTGGCATTGGCGCTAGCGAGAGCGAGCGTCCGTCTTGCCAAGAGTGAAGGTATGTCTCGCCTGGCTGGCTTCCTCTGCCTCTGGGAACTGCCAACCCTTTACCGTGGCGACGAGGCATCGGACCAGCCTCTGATTCTTTCCTGCCTCGGGCATGACGCCGAACGACGTTGCTGGCAGTGCCTCGGGGATGACCGCGACGGAGGAGACATTCCCCGTTGGCTCGACGGAAAAGCTGAGCGTCACCGTCACCGAGCTTGGCGACCTCTCTGCTCGATCCGAGCTGCTGTCCAGCTTGGCGGTTCTCTCGAAGCAATGCCATACCTCGTCCTTGTGGGTGCGAATCACCCGCTGAATCGCTGCTTGCGGAAGCGCACGACTCTCCTTGGTCGATTCCTCCTGGATCGGCGGTCCTCCGCGCCGCCTGTTGCCAAGACTATAGGTGTCGGAACCGACCCTCTCGCGCAACGACTCGGCGATGCTCTCAGCCTTCACCCTCTCATTGCTCTGGATGCTCTGGGCATCCGACGCATTCTGGCTCGCCTGGCCAGGCTGGCTAGGCTGGACACCTTGGACGCCCTCGACACTCTGGACACTCTGGGCATTCCGGACACCCTTGGCAGTCTGGATACCCTTGGCTCTCTGGGCTCCCTGAATATTCTGGATTCTCTCGACGTTCTCGAGATTCTCGACAGTCTTGTCAAGCGTTGCCTTCGGCTTCTCCTTGGCCATGGCCGACCGGCAAACGAGGCACGTCAAGCAAACCAAGCACACCAAGCACACTGTCCGAGCATTCGAAGTCCGTCCCATGGCGCCTCTCCTTTGCGAGTGCCTGAAATGCAGGCATCGTACCAGAGAATACACTCTCGTCTCCTACGTTCCGTGGCTGCAAGCTCGGCAGTCACGAACGGACAATCCTCCGCGACGTTCTTGCCGTAATATCGCGTCAATACGCGGAGCTCGCACACACCCTGCCGTCTTCGCTCCGCCGCCGACACGCCGCGCTCCTGCTGGAAAATTCTGGCTGCTGGTGTCTCACGACCTGACTACAGATGTAGACAACACCAGACAATGTGGTCAATCGACCTCAGCTTGCGATACTCTTGCCGCATGGCTGATTCGGATCAACTCACTCCCGAGGAAATCCTGGTTCTCAGCCAAGCTCTGGCCAAGATGAGACGTCACCACGGCATCAAGATCGCTGGCTATCTTGCTGCCGCGTTGGCCCTCCTTGTCGGGATGCCGCTTGCGATTGTCATCTATGTCGCGGCTCCGCCAAACCAGCCACGCGGATGGATCCTCCTTTTGCCACTCGGCGTTGTCGGACTGATCCTCTGGGCATTCGGCCGCTGGTCGAGGATTGGTCGCTAGCTGGCCGATGTCTGCAAACGGTACCAGATGCCCATCGCGCTGGCCGTCTTCCTATTGGCTGCTGGCCATCTACCCCCTGGCATTCTTGCTCCTGTACCCATCCTTCTGGCTGCCAACCACCAAACCTCGACTCGGCTTTGGCTGGGACATCATCGAGACCTACTGGTCTGATCTTGCATACATCACCAATCAATTCCGCTCCGGATCGTGGCCACTGTGGAACCCCTACGACAGAGGTGGCTACCCATTCCATGCCGACCCGCAGTCGGGGCTCTACTATCCGCTCAACTGGTTGCTCGCCCTGTTGGGCAGTGCTCTCGGCGGATGCTCCTGGTGGATTATCCAGCTCAAGGCTGCTCTCCACCACGTGATCGCCGGCTCTTGCATGCACTTGTTCCTTCGCTCACGCGGGCTGCCTTCGCTGGCAGCCGTCTGCGGCGGAATCGCCTGGATTGCCAGCTCCCCGATGCTCATTCACAAGGCGTCGTGCGTGATCTGGCCATTGGCTTGGGTTCCGCTCGCCTGGATCGCCGTCGACGCGATGGTGAAGTCACCCTCGCTGCGAACGGGATGCTGGCTTGCGGGAGCGCTCTTCCTCGCCGGGTCGGCAGGCTCGCCTCCCGGTTTCTTCTACAGTCTGCTTCTCATCGGTAGCTACGGCGCCTTCCGCGTAGGCAGCGAGATCTGGGCCAGGGCTGGCATCCGTCGGCTCTTCCGGCTAGCTCTTGCCATTGTCGCTGCCGCGCTGCTGACCATGGCCATGCTAGCCGTCATCGTGCTGCCCGGACTGCAGCTCACCGAGGAAAGCACGCGTGCGCAGAGAAGCTTGGCGTATTCGTTGTCGCTGCCGCAGCCAGTCGTGCCGACTCTGCTCGGATTCCTGGCCCCGGCCGCCTGGACGCCTGATCTCTACTGCGGACTGCTGGTTCTCATCCTTGCCTCCGTCGCACTGCTAGAGCAGCGCCGCGATCGCGGAGCACCGGTCTTCTTTGTGATTGCGGCTGGCCTTTTCCTTGTCCTCTCCTTTGGGGGCGCCACGCCAGTGCTGCCATGGCTGGTTCAGCACGTCCCTGGATTTGGTCTCTTTCGCATCGCTGGTCGCTACCGCACCCTGGTCGCACCCCTCTTGGCAGCAGCAGCAGGGTACGGTGCAGCGACGATTGCCAGGCTTTCGGCAGCAGCGACTCCAACAACGGCGCCCGTCGCGCCAGCAACGAAGTCGGCCGATTCCGAGACGAGAGTTGGCAGCGGAACCAAGCCCCGTCACTCCGACAAGAAACGGGCTGTCGCCCTGTCCGTTGCCGTCGGAAGTGCCGCGCTCGTTCTGCCACTCCTGGGAGAGCCTGCCTCGTCTCCGGCCATGCATCGGATGCTCCTGATTGTTGGCGCGACTCTGACGCTGGCCGTCGCCGCGCTCACGACCGGTGGTCGGCTCGCAGTCTTGGCCACTGTCCTTATGCCCGTGCTGATTCTCCAGGATTGTCCGGCCATCCTTTTCATCAAGAGTCAGGCACTCGAGGAACGCCCCGACGATCGTGCCGATGCAGCAACGCTGGCGCGGCTCGGCGGCGCCCCCGCCGAATACCGCGTCTACGACGAGTTCGTTCTCGAGCAACGACCTGGCCCGCGCCTCGGAATCCGGGACTTCCGCGGCTATCCTGCCGGCGACCCGCTCGACTTCGTCCGTTATCGTGACGTCTTGCGCTTTGCCCGCCAGCACCCAGGAATCCTCGAGGCATTCAACGTTCGCTACGTGCTCCACGGACCCCACCACCGGAACGGCAAGAAGCACAACTACCTCGCCAAACCGCCAGACGGCGTGGCGCCAGAGCACTTCCTGCACAGCGCCCAATCACAATCACAATCGGAATACGAAGCCCTCCACCCGGCGCCACTCGTGGCCTGGTACGGGGCAGCACAGATCGTGCCGAAGCACACCCTGGTCCTACCTGCGCTCCTCGATGCGGAGACCAACGGCAATCGTCGCTACTGCGTTCTCGAGCAGAACCACGTCGCCATTCTCGATCCAAGCTCGAAGGAAAGGCTGCAAGCTGCTCGAGCCAATCCTCCCGAAGCGGTCTCTGGCAGGGTGATCGAGCTCTCGGCGGACCAAGTCCGCGCCCAAGTCAAGGCACCGTCCGAAGGAATCGTCGTTCTCAACGAAGTCAGCTACCGAGGTTGGGAAGTAACGATCAACGGCCGTGCTGCCGTCCCTCTCACTGCCGACTATTTGCTACGCGCCGTGGCAGTACCAGCTGGTAACCTGGAAATCGAATGGAGCTATCGCCCGCCACGGCACCGTCTCTACTCGGGCCTGTTCGCGGTGGCGGCGATCGTCGTGCTCGCCTCTCTATTTGCAGCCATTCGAAAACGCAGGCAAGCAGACGCTCTGGATCCGGGGCTGACGGCTGACGGCTGACGGCTGATGGCTGTAGAGACTCGCAGCTCCGCCATCCCGAGCGAGCGCCGGCAGCTCCCGTTTCGGTTACGGTGGAGCTACGTTGTGGCGAATCACTCGTACCTGAGGAGCACCTTGGGGCATTCGCGGATCCGATCCTCGAACGCTTCCTTGTCGAAAGTCCGGAAGTCGACGACGGTCTTTTCGCCTTTGTTCAGAATGACGTTGTAAATCAAATCGTGGATATTCGGCTCGCGCGACTCGAGCAGGCCACGGGCGATGAGCCATGTCTCCCAGATCCTTCGGCCGATTACCGAATGAAGGGAAACACCGTCGACGATGAGCCTGTCGAGATCCTCGATGACCGCATCGCCGCTCTTGAGACCGAAGAGAATCACGTCACCACCGCGTCTGACGCTGGCGATGGCGTTGTTGACGCTGGCGTTCTGTCCGCTCATTTCCAGTGCAACGTCGACGCCAACACCGTCGGTGAGCGCCCGGATTCGCCTGACCAGATCCTCGTCGTGCTGATAGACGTGCCCGTCGGTATTCGCAGGAACGAGCATCTCGTTCGCCCCCAGCTTGCGGGCCATCTCGACGTGGCTCGGCACCGGCTCGACCCCAATGATGCTCCTCGCCCCGAGCGCCCGAGCCACTGCGACGGCAAATAGACCAATCGTTCCGCAGCCGATAATCGCAACTCGTTTGCCGCGGAGATTCACCTTGGTACAGGCATGAACCGCATTGCCAAACGGCTCCTGAAGGGCAGCGACCTCTGGACGAATCTTGCGGATGTCGGTAGGCCATAGAAGGCTCGCCGGCAGCTTGACCAGCTCGGCGAAACAGCCGTCGGTGGAGATACCAATGATCTTGTTGTCGGCGCACACGTGAGTATCGCCAACCCGGCACTGGTAGCAGCTACCGCAAATGATGTGCGACTCGGCCGATACCATGTCGCCGGGCTTCAAGCCGAGCTCACGGGCAGCGTGAGAGCCAATCGCGACTATCTCGCCGAACAGCTCGTGGCCAATAATGCGAACGTCGCGCTTCTCCTGCTCGAGCGATTCGCGGATCATGTCGCCGAAGGCGCGGCGGAACCATATGCCCCGATCCGACCCACAAAAACCCATGTACCTCGGCCTCACCAGAGCAGCGTAGCCGTCCTTCCAGTCCGCCCCCTCATTGAGAGACGGCGCGGGCACTTCCTCCATCCACAACCCTCTCGTCTCGTCCCAGCTTCCTTGATTGCGATCGAATACTAGAGCCTGCATTGTCTTCGTCATGGCCGGGGAGCCTAGCACCAGGCGAATCACGGAGTCTAGACTCCCCGCAGGGGCAGCCAACCTCGATCATCATCGGAGGCGCCTTACTAGACAGCTACGGCCGCGCCTCCCTGGAAAAGATCACAATGGGATTGCTATCAGTGGCACTCACTCCGAATGCTCGAGACCTCCGCGCGGGTGTGCCAAACAGAAACCCATTGATCGAGAGCGAAGGCGAAGACGGGAAAGCTATCTCGATGGGGGCAGGCAGAGGCCCCAACCCATGGTGTAGTTGTCGTCATTGGTGCTCGAGGCGTTCTCACCGGGGTCCCACAAGATCGCCTGGCAGATGATGCTCTCCGGGCAACTCGGGCGTCTGGTGTCGCAAAGCTTATGGCAGGTGTAGCTCGAAGTCTTCTCGTCGACTGGCCAGCAGAAGTGGCCAGGCGCGCACTCCTTGTCCTCTGCAATGTTCGGGACGCTCGTCGTTGGCCGAGCACAGATACCATCGAGCGCCACCTTGCCGTACGCCGATTCGGCACAGATTCCGGTCGCTCTGAGTGGATTGGAAACACCGCAAGCCTGTTTTTCGCCCTTCTTGTTGTCTGGACAGGTGTTCTCGGCGAGCAAATCGCAAGCGACGATGTCCGGGGAACAGAAGCCAATCGTCTGGGTGGCCACCAGCGGCGGATCTGCATTCCCGTCGGTGCAAATCGACGACTGATCGAGGCAATCCTCAAGCACCGGGCCATTCGAATTGCCCGTCTCCCGGGTGAGAACCGTGGCGGGGTCGCAGAGCTTGGCGCACTTGCCGGTGACCGCTCCCTGCGTTCCGACACAAATCGAGGTGGCGTCGCAGTTGCTTCCTCCCCTGGTCGGCGTCTTGAAATCGCAGGTGTCGCCAACAGTCTTGGTGCCTACCTCGTTGCAGACGCCATAGAAGCCGTCGTTCTGGGGCATGCACCAGCCTGGGAGCTGGCTAGCGGTATCGAGACCCAGCTCTTCGCCGAGGCTGCACGGTTGGCCAGTTGCGCCGGGATTCTGCGCGTCGCCGAATCCGCAATAGGAAATGTAGCAGTGACCAGCCATGAGCGCGAACGTCGTACCGAGCGCGCCGCCACCCTTCGGATAGCAGACGTTGCCGTACGGGCAATCCTTGGTTGCCTTACATTCGTACAAGCATGCCTTGATCATGTTTCCACTCTGATCCATGGTCCAACCGATCGGCACGCAGCTCGTGGTCAGCTCCCTGCAATCATTGCTGCTCTCACAGACTCCGTATGGCTCGACAGTGCTACTCGCCTCGCCGTCGATCGGCGTAGCAGCGTCGATGCGCCGTCGTGGGCGGACGTCACCACCCGGGCTCCCGTCGAAGTCCTCGTCACGGTAGCCGTCCGTTCCCGGTAGCCTATCGCACGCTGCCAGACACAACGTCGTCCCAGCAGTCAGTGCCAACACCAAGCTGGTCTTTCTCATTCTCGCGTCTCCTCTCCTCCCAGCCGCCGCGCATGGACAACCGCAGCTTGGGAGCCGTCGCAGAATAACTTGAACAAAGTATCGACGATGAGACGCCCGGATGGC
>JAZDLZ010000229.1:0-6171 GCA_043801535.1 Pseudomonadota bacterium | reverse complement strand
CGTGAGGGAGCTCGCGGTAGCGTACCGCCAAGTAGGGCACCACTTGCTCGTCGAGAAGCGCGCGCAGGCTGTCCCCATTCTGAAGATCGTTCTTGGTCAAATTCGCCGACTGGACGAGGGCATCGACGATCCGAGCATCGGCTCGCTTTTCGAGAAAGGCGAGGACTCGCGAGTAGCGCATGGCCAGCCGGATGAAACTGGCGAGGCTCGCTTCCCCTACGCCGTTGACGGTCGCCCCTTGGACTGCCTCGGCAATGACGAAGTCGTCGAGCGCCTGATCGTTCTTGAGATAGAGCTCTCGCTTGCCCTTCTTTGCCTTGTAGAGCGGCGGCTGGGCGATATACAGATAGCCGTGGTCGATCAGCTCGGGGTATTGACGGAAGAAAAAAGTAAGGAGCAGGGTACGGATGTGCGCGCCATCGACGTCCGCGTCGCACATCAGCACAATGTGATGGTAGCGAAGCTTGGCGAGATCCCGTTCCTTGTCGACGCCGCAGCCCAGAGCGGTTATCAGGGTGGCGATTTCCTGGGAGGCGAGCATCTTGTCGAAGCGCGCTTTCTCGACGTTGAGAATTTTTCCTCGCAGCGGCAGGACCGCCTGGAAACGGCGATCTCTACCCTGCTTGGCCGAGCCGCCCGCGCTCTCTCCCTCGACAATGAAGAGCTCGGCTATACTTGGATCGCGTTCCTGACAGTCAGCGAGCTTTCCCGGTAGCGACGAGAGCTCGAGAGATCCCTTGCGCTGGACCATCTCGCGAGCTCGACGAGCTGCGTCTCGTGCCCGGGCAGCGAGAACCGCTTTCTGCACTATCGCCTTGGCTTCGCGGGGATGTTCCTCGAAAAACCGGCCAAGCTTTTCGTTGACAACTGCTGCCACGACTCCCGTGGCTTCGCTCGAGACTAGCTTGTCTTTGGGCTGGTTGCTGAACTTGGGATCGGGATGCTTGATGGAGACTACTGCTGTCAAGCCCTCTCGCAGGTCGTCGCCAGAAAGGCCGGACTTGAGCTCACGTAGCAGATTGCCTTGCTGTCCGTAGTTGTTGATGGTGCGGGTCAAACCTTGGCGGAATCCGGTAAGATGGGCGCCACCGTCGCGGTTTTTGATGTTGTTGGTAAAGCAGTAGATGAGCTCCTGAAAAGAGTCGTTCCACTGCAAGGCGATTTCTACCTCGATGCCCTCTTTTTCGTCGACGAGCAAAATCGGCTTGGCGTGGATTGGAGTCTTGTTGGTGCTCAGATCCTCGACGAACGAAGCGATACCGCCCGCGTAGCAGAACTCGTGCCACTTGTCGGAGCGTTCGTCGCGGATGGTAATGGTAAGGCCGGGATTCAGATAGGATAACTCGCGGAGTCGCTGCGAGAGCACCTCGAACGACATCTCGATGTTGTGGAAGACCTCGACGTCTGGCCTGAATCTAATCTTGGTTCCCGATCGCCGGTCGGTCACTCCGATGGCGCGGAACTCGGTTGCCGGGTCTCCTCGCCGGTATTCCTGGTAATAGACCTTGCCCTCTCGCCGGATTTCGAGCTTCAGCCATTCCGACAGGGCATTGACTACCG
Organism: Pseudomonadota bacterium; assembly: GCA_043801535.1. Classification (GTDB taxonomy): domain Bacteria; phylum Myxococcota_A; class Polyangia; order Haliangiales; family SHYZ01; genus JAZDLZ01. The sequence continues at coordinate 4,611 of JAZDLZ010000229.1, read as the reverse complement.
ATACTCCAACTCCGTGAAGGCCGCCCGAGACCCGATAGCTCTGGTGGTCGAATTTGCCTCCCGCGTGCAGTACCGTCATTACCACTTCGGGAGTTGGACGGTTTTCGGTCGGATGCATCTCCACCGGAATGCCCCGTCCGTTGTCTTCGACGGTCACCGAATTGTCGTAGTGAATGGTCAGGTCGATGCGGTCGCAGGATGCGGCGAGAGCCTCGTCGATGGAGTTGTCAACGACCTCGAACACCATATGGTGCAAGCCGGTACCATCGTCGGTGTCACCGATGTACATGCCGGGTCTTTTCCGCACCGCGTCCAGACCCTTGAGCACCATGATGTTATCGGCGGTGTAGGCACTTGTGGTTGTTGAACCCGGAGGTTGGGTTCCATCCACTGGGGGAGACCCTTGAGAACGACACTCAGTCATCGGGGGAATTGCAGTTGTTTAGCACGCTCAGGGCTTCCGGTAAAGCGGTTTTCGTTGCTTCGACAGGCCTTGCGTTGCCAGCAACTACTTGAAAATCAAGGCGATGTTCGAGATGCGGAACCATTTTGGGATCAGTTGCGGTGACGAAACACTGGCATTCGAGCGACCTAAGGAACGAGAATAACCACTGAGTGCGGCTAGCATCGAGCTCTGAACAAACATCATCGAGAAGAAGGAGCGGGCTCTCCCCAGAGTACTGGAGCAAAAACCGGACTTCGGCGACCTTCCAAGCAAGCACCAGGGCTCTGATTTGACCTTGGGATGCAAATGTTCTGGCGGGTGTACCATCGACTAGCAAGTCGAAGTCATCCAAGTGCGGACCCACCGTAGTGCTGTGTCGCTCCAGATCGCGCGGTCGCGAATTGGCAAGGGCCTCGGCAAGATCCTCGGCATTGCCGCTGTTCGTCCGGTACGCAATGGTGAGACGACTGCCGGCGGTTACCTGGCTGAAGGTGTCTCTGATGATTGGCTCGAATGCAGTCAGGTAGCCCTGCCGCGCCTTTTTCACCCGGTTGGCTTCCCTGACAAACTGCTCGTCGTATACCGCCAGCAGCTCGTTGGGTGGGGCTAGCTTGCGGCGCAGCAGTGCGTTTCTCGTGCGCAGCACGCGCAAAAAAGTCTGGGCGTGACCCAGGTAAGTCGGATCGCTATTGAACACTGCCCGGTCGAGCAGGCGACGCCGCAGCGCTGGCGCGCCTCGCACTATGTGCAGATCCTCCGGGGCAAACAAGACGACATTCAGTCCGGCAAAATACTGCCCGAGAGACGGCGTCGCTTTGCCATCGACGAAGGTCTGCTTGCTTCCTTGATTGACGACGACGTCGTAGCGCTGCGAAAGTCCTCGCCGATGGACTTCGGCCGAGACTTCGGCCATGGAAGCGTCGTGGCGAATCAGCTCGGTCAGCCGGCGTGCCCGGAACGAACGGAGCGTTGCCATGAGATAGATCGCCTCGAGAGTATTCGTCTTGCCCTGAGCGTTGTCTCCGTGAAGAACATTGAAGCGAGGGCAGGGGACCATCCTGGCACCAACGAGGTTGCGAAAATTTTTCGTGATGAGGGAAAGGAGTTGCACTTGGCTTGGTGCCAGAGCTCGTTGCCGAATACCTGTTGTTGGAAGCTGGAAGTCGTTTGCCAATGGCTGATGGCCGACTGCCAGGTCGAACCACAGCTCTCCAGAGTTGATTCGTTCGGCAGCGAATCGGCTAGAGGCGCATTGGCATTACTACCCCGACGTAGGAGTCGTCGTTAACCTGCCGTATCACCAAGGGATCCAATTCCCGTGACAGCTCCAGCTTTATCTGGTTCGTGCTCATCTGGGCAAGGAGATCGAGCAGGTATTCGGGGTTGAAGCCAATCGACAGCGGTGATCCAGTGTAGTTTATCTCGATCTCCTCCTTGGCTTCGCCGAGCTCTGGGTTTTGCGCGGTGAGGCACAGCAGACCTTGGTCGAAATAGAACCGTACCCCCCGCGTTCCCGACGAAACGACCCGCGACCGCTTGAGCGATTCCATGAACGTCAAACGATCGACTAGCGTCGAGGTCTCGCTCGCCGCTGGAATGACCTGCTCGTAGGGCGGGAACTGGGAGTCAATCAGCTTGATGGCCACGACCACGTCGCCACTCTTGACGAAAACATTGGCTGTCGTCACCGCGATTTGCGTCGGTGCTGTCGCAGCGTCGAGAAGGCGTCTGATTTCCAGAACTCCTTTGCGAGGAATGATCACCCCGGTCCCGAGCGGCACCGCTGCCAGCGGTCGTCGCACCAAAGACAATCTGTGACCGTCGGTGGAGACCATTTGGGCGACAGAGCCATTGTGCTCGAAAAGCACCCCTGCCAGATGAAACCGGGTTTCGTCGTTGGAGATGGAGAATACCGTCTTGTCGATCATCTCCTTGAGCACTGCTGGCTCAATCTCGGAAAACGTCGCTTCGCGATGATCGGGTATTTTGGGAAACTCACGATCCAGCATCCCGACCAGCTTGTATTCGACCTTCGCTGCTTTGATCTCGACCCAGGTGCTGTCAGTGATTCGGCACCGGAGCTCTTCACCCGGCAAGCTCGCTACGATGTCGTGGGTGTGCTTGGCATTCACCGTCAGCGATCCTTCGAGGTCGACCTTGGCACCAAGCTCGGCCGATAACGAAACATTCAGGTCGGTAGCGGCAAGAATGAGCTTCCCACTAGTCTCAGCTCGCAAAAGCACGTTGGCCAGAATGGGCATTGTGCTTTTGCGGTCGGCAATGCCCTGTGCCAGGCGTAGACCACGGAGGAACTCTGCTTTGCGGATACGAAAATCCATGGGGCGCTCCTGGTTCTCTCTGCTCTGTCTTCTATTTCTATACTTGTCTTATGAGAAAGATGGAAGAGATGGTAGGACCTGTGAATCTGTGGACTAACTCAGAACTTAGGTCAACGCAAAGGGAAAAAGCGACTGGAAGATGTGGAAGATTTGGTGGTTTGGGAGTGGGTGCGGTTGGGCCGATCGATGATAAGTGGTGTTTTCGTGGATATTCACAGAAAACCAACAAGAGGATGAACAGGAAGCAAACAGCCTGGGATTCGAAGTCCGGGATTCCGGCCGTGACTGGCATTGTAGCTAGCGGTTGAGGAGGCTCTCGATGCTGTTGATTTCGTAGTGGAGGGTTGTGTCGGTCTTGAGTCGTCCGGCGATTTTTTCGCAGGCAGAGAGCACAGTGGTGTGGTGTTTGTTGCCGAAAGCGCGACCGAGATCTGGGTAACTGTCGCCGGTTTGCTTTCGAGCCAGATACATGGCGACCGCTCGGGGCCCGGCAACGGATTTGGTGCGACGTTCGCTTTTCAGGTCTGTCAGTTTTACGTCGTAGTAGCTGGCGACGACTTTCAGGATGTGCTCGACGGATATGCGTTCGACGGTTTGGGCGAGAACGCCTGCCAGTCGTTGTTTGGCGAAGTCGAGAGTTATCGCTTGACCGGTGATGGAGGCCCAGGCAGAGAGGCGAATCAGAGCGCCCTCGAGGTCTCTGACGTTGGAATGGACAGATTCGGCGACGAACAGCGAGACGTCGTCGGGCAGTGATACCGCAATGGCGGCTGCCTTTTTGGTCAGGATGGCGACGCGCATCTCCAGATCGGGCGGCTCGATGTCGGCGGTGAGGCCCATGTTGAATCGCGTTCGCAGCCGTTCGGCGATGTCGGAAATTTCTACCGGCATGCGGTCGGCAGAAAGGACTATCTGGCGTCCTTGCTGGTATAGCGCGTTGAAGGTGTGAAAGAATTCTTGCTGAGTTCCTTCTTTGTTGGCGATGGACTGGATGTCGTCGACGAGGAGAAAGTCGCAGTCCTGGCGGTAGCGGCGCCGGAAGTCGGCGCCGGTGCCGTTTCTTATCGAGTCGATGAATTCGTTGACGAACTGTTCACCAGGAACGTAGACGATTCCGCTTTCGGGCTTTTGTCGGAGAATCTCGTGGCCGATGGCGTGAAGGAGATGGGTCTTACCGAGTCCCGATCCCCCGCAGATGAAGAGTGGATTGTATTTGGACGGTATCGACGCGGTCACCGCCCGGGCTGCAGCATGGGCGAGTTGGTTTGATGGTCCTGCTACGAATGTTTCGAAAGTGTAGGCTGGGTTCAGGCATCGGTTGGGCTTCGACTTGGTCGTCGATGCCGCGACGGTGCATCCGGGACGCTCCTGTGGCGTCGTCGGCGTAGCTTGCGTCAATAGCAAGGACGTCTGCGCAGACAGTCGTGTGGGCGTAGTCCTCAATGTCGCAGACACCGAAGACACGCCAGGGGACTCCGCCGTCATTGGGGCGAGGGGATTTGCCGGCGCCAATGCCACCGTCGATGACTCTGCCGGTGCCGGCATCATCATAGATGCTGGTATAGATGCTGGTACTGACACCACCGGCGTTTCCGGTGTCGTTGACTGCGGCATTGCGGCCAAGACTCGAGGTATCGGGTATGGTCTGCTGCTAGTGTTCTGACCGATGACCGGGATCGGCAACGACGGAGCTATTCCAGCGCCATCGCTACCGGTTGCGTTCGTGCCGCCATAGACATAGGAGCCGGGTAAGGCTTGAACCAAGGGCGAGTGGGGCGGGGCGATGGTCGCGAATTTGCATTTTGAGGGTCCCGGGATGGGGGACGT
>JAZDLZ010000018.1:0-6517 GCA_043801535.1 Pseudomonadota bacterium | reverse complement strand
GACCAAAGACCGAGAACGGCCTGCGCTCCCTCGGGTGCCTTGTCATGTCCATCCGACCGAGACACGTCCACGTCGGGTATCGCTGACGCTCTGGTTTCGCCGCCATCGACGGGGGACCAACGAGCAACGATCACACCCTCTAGTCCTGCCCGTGTTGAAACGTGACGCTCGCTCAAGCTAGACTAGGCTATTTCTGTCCTACAACAGCCGGTAGCCGGACGCAAAGCAGGGCTGTGGCCGGCGAGGTTGGTCCAGCACAGTTGGAGCTTCCCCTCGATGAACACAAGCCTAGAGTCAAGGACGACGAATCGCCGCCGGCGAGGTCGGGTGGCAGCGGCAGTGCTCGCCACCGCCGCTCTGCTCGCTGGCGCCCTCATCAGCGTGCAGTTTGCTGGCAGCCGAACAACTAGCCAATCAATGATTCAGGCGACATCATTGGCGGCGCCAGGAAATCGCGCCGGTGGCGGCTCTGGCTCAGTGGTGCCAGAGGCACTCCAGCCGGCCTCTGCCGAGGCAGACGGGGGGACGAAAGGATTCCGCACGAGTGGTCACCACGACGTCGGCATTGCAGCGACCATTTCCGCTCTGCCCACGCCCACGCCCGCGCCCGCGTCCGTGCCTGGCGCTGCTGGTAGCAAGTACGCCCTGCGGGATCGTAGCGCAACGGTCTTTTTCACCGATTCAGGCATGGCATTCGCCCTGTCCTCTCCAACAACTCCGATTACGGCTAGCGGCAACCCCTCGGCGGGCGGCTGGGGTTTGCACTGGGGAGTAGTTGGTGGCGGCGGCAATGGCAAGGCAGAGCCTCGACCTGATGGAGAGCTGCAAGGTCGCGCCAACTACTTCGTGGGCCCGCCTTCGCAGTGGAGGACGAACATGCCGACCTATGCCCGTATGGTCTACGACGAAGTCTATTCCGGCGTAAGAATGCTCGTGGAGCCACGACGGCAGGGCGTGGAGTACAGCTTCGTTGCCGAGCCCTTTGCCAGATTGCGTTCGATTCGCCTGCGCTACGCTGGCGCGAACCGCGTTCGCGTTCTGGAAGACGGCAAGACGCTCGAAATCACCACCGGCGCAGGGATTGTGCGGGAAACCGGGCTGCGCTGCTACCAGGACGGTCCTCGCGGCAGAAAGGAGGTTGCAGCTCGCTACGGGCGGGTACGGCAAGCCAACGACGCGACCGAATGGGCCTATTCGATCGAGATCGGCGCCCACGATCCGTCATTGCCACTCGTCGTCGATCCTACCATCGAGTGGTCGTCACTTCTCGGCGGTGCCGAAGGCGCCGGAAGCGCCTCGGGAACCGCAATCGCCGTCGACGATGCCGGCAACGCCTTTGTGACCGGCTGCACCAACTCCCCGGATTTCCCAACCGTCGGCGGATTCGACTCCACCGTCGCCGGCGACTGGGATGCCTTCGTCACCAAGATCAACGCCGACGGCACGATCGCCTGGTCTTCGCTGCTGGGCGGATCGGGCACCGACATGGGCCGCGGCCTGGCAGTCGACGCTGACGCCAACGTCTATGTTACTGGCGACACGAATTCTCCCGACTTTCCCATCGTCAGTGCTTTCGACGCAGTGTTGAGCAGCCAGGATGCTTTCGTCACCAAGATCACTGGCGCTGGTGTGCCGGTGTGGTCGTCCTTCCTCGGTGGCTGGAATTCGGACTACGGCCAGAGCATAACGACCGACGCCGAAGGAAACGTGTTCGTTACCGGCCGTACCGAGTCCGACGACTTTCCCACCCGAGGTGGATTCGCTTCCGTCCTGGGCGGCAGCACTGACGCCTTCGTTGCCAGAGTCAGTGCCAACGGCTCCGGCGTGGACTGGGGCACTTTTCTGGGTGGCGCGGGGCAGGAGCACCCAAAATCGATCGCCATCGACGAATCGAACAACCTGTACGTCGTCGGCTACACTTACTCCTCCGACTTTCCTACCACTGGAGGCTTCGACACTCTCTTCTCCGGTGCTGGCGAGGCTTTCGTTACCAGGATCAGCGCCAATGCTCTCGACTGCCAGCTCGTCTGGTCTTCGTTTCTCGGTGGAGACAGCGGCGACTATGGACAAGACGTGGCGATCGATAGTACCGGAAGCATCTTCGTAACCGGCTATTCGTCCTCGAATCGTGATTTTCCATTGAAGGATGCCTTTGACAGCACCGCCAGCTCCACCGATTGCTTCGTAGCCAAGATCGACCCGGGAACGGCAACGCCGAGCTGGTCATCGTTTTTCGGCGGTACGGACCCCGACTATTGCCAGAGCATCACTCTGGATCGCTCGGGCAACCCTGTTGTCGCCGGATACACCTTCTCTGACGACCTGCCAGCGCTCTCCGGCTTCGACACTGTGCGCGGCGGACAATACGACGTGTTCGTCAGCAAGCTCGACGCCGGCGGAACCGGCGCTCTCTGGTCGACGTTCGTGGGTGGCTCCAGCTCCGAAAGCGGCGGGGCAGTTGCGAGCAACAACCAGGGTGATGTCTATCTGACAGGCCAGACCATGTCGACCGACTTTCCTCTGTCTGGCGAATTCGACAGCACTCTTGGCGGCAGCTCGGCAGCCTTCGTCACGAGGATCGATAGCTCTGGTTCGCACCTCGCATGGTCTTCCTATCTCGGCGGCGCCCGCCCTGCCGCCGATACGGGCTACGCAATCGCCACCGATACCGCCGGGAATGTCTACGTCACCGGCGAAACGCTCGCCAGCGACTTTCCCGCGGCCGGCGCCATCGATCCGTCGTCCAACGGCAACTACGATGCATTCGTCACCAAATACTCGGCTGGAGAGCTCGTCTGGTCAACGTACCTCGGTAGCTCGCAGGCAGACTACGGCCGCGGCATCGCGGTCGATGGCGATGGCGATGGCGATGGCGATGGCGCCGTCTACGTGGTGGGCACTACTCTCTCCACCGGTTTTCCTTTCGTCGGAGGCTTCGATGACTCCTTGAACGGCAACGCCGACGTCTTCGTTGCCAAGATCGCCTCCTCCGGCTCGAGCCTCGAATGGTCGTCCTTCCTGGGCGGCGGCAACCATGACTACGGCTACGGCATTGCAGTCGACGGCTCGAACGGCGTCGTTGTCGCCGGTAACACCTTCTCGAGCGACTTTCCGTGCGTCAACGCCTATGACAGCATCCTTGGTGGTCCGGCCGATGCATTCGTCAGCAAGATCAAGCTCGACGGCTCCAGTCTCGTCTGGTCGTCGTACCTGGGCGGCGCGAGCACGGACTCTGCGGGCGCGGTGGCGCTCGATTCCTCCGGCAACGTCCACGTAACGGGCAGCACCGCTTCCGGCGATTTTCCCCTTGCCGGCGCCTTTGACACCTCCATTGCCGGCAACGAAGCCTTCGTCAGCAAGATCAGAGCCGACGGCTCTGGGCTCGTCTGGTCGTCCTTCCTGGGTGGTGGATCGAGCGACTACGGCAATGCGATTGCGGTGGACGGGACGGGAGATGCCTACGTGACCGGCGAAACCACCTCGTCTGACTTCCCAATCGAAAACGGATTCGATACCGGTCGAGCTGGCAGCGAAGCCTTCGTAACCAAGGTCGATGCCAGCGGCTCCATCGTCTGGTCGTCCTTCCTCGGCGGCTCCAGCGACGACAGATGCCAGGGAATTGCCGTCGACGAATCGGGCATCGCCTACGTTACTGGCCGGACTCACTCCAGCGACTTCCCGGCGACCAGTGGCACCTACGACAAGCTGGGCGGGCTCGCCGACGCCTTCGTCGCCAGCATCGCCGCGAACGGCGGCAGCGTGGCCTGGGCAAGGTATATCGGCGGCTCCGGCGAGGAGACTGGCTACGGCGTCGCACTGCACGGCGCTCGGGTGTTTGTCGTCGGCATGACCAAGTCCGCGGACTTCCCGGTGGTCGGCGGCAGGGACGTCTTCGGCGAGCTCCAAGACGCCTTCGTCGTCCAGCTCGCTCCATCGCTCTCGGGCGCGCCGTGCCTCGCCGGACCGGAATGCGCTTCCGGCATCTGCCGCGACGGAGTCTGCTGCAACGCTGGCTGCGACGAACGCTGCCAGGCCTGCAACCTGCCCGGATCCGCTGGCACCTGCTCGATGGTGCCAGCAGGCGAAGATCCCGACGAGGAGTGTGCTGGCGGCGGCCAGTGCGGCAGCACCTGCAACGGCGCCGGCGCGTGCGAGTATCCGCTGCGCGGCGCCCTCTGCGGTCTCTGCGCAGCATGCGACGGTGCGGGCAACTGTGCGCTCACCATTGAGGATGATCAGGCGTGCGGGACGATCGACTGCAGTGTTCTTGACGAGCCCTGCCGTGAATACTACGAGCTTACGGGAGCTCGCTGCGCCAGCATGGGGCTCTGCAAGGAAGCAACCAGCGCCAACTGCTCCTCCTATTCCACTCTCGACGCAGCAACAGTCTGCCGGTCTTCGACCGGTGCGTGCGACCCGGCAGAACGGTGCACCGGCACCTCCCCCGATTGCCCCGCCGATATCGACAACGATCCCGATGACGACGGTTGGTGCGGCGGCGACGACAACTGTCCGACGGTCGCCAACACCGACCAGCAGAACACCGACGGCGACGGCCCCGGCGACGCCTGTGACGCGGACGACGACGGCGACGGCGTGAGCGACACGGCCGAGGAGTCGCTCGGGCTCGACGCTCTCACCGCCGATTCCGATGCCGATTGGATTGGCGACGGAGACGAAGTCGTCAACGCGGCCTCGCCCGTCGACACTGACGGCGACGAGACGATCGATGCCCTCGACGACGACTCCGACGACGACGGCGTGCTCGACGCCGTGGAAGCCGGCGACACCAGTCTCGAGACTCCGGCGATCGACACCGATCGCGACGGGAAACCCGACTTCCGTGACTCCAATAGCGACAACGACTCGGTAGCCGACGATAGCGACAACTGCCGGACCGTCGTCAACGACGACCAGACCGATTCCGACGGCGATGGAATCGGCGATGCCTGCGACTACCCCGCCGTCGATGCGCCGCCGCAGGCGTTGCGCGACGGCGGCTTGGACGGCGAAAACGACGGCGGTCTCGATGGCCCGAGTGGTGGCTCGGACGGTGGCGCAGTTCCCGACGCCTCGTTCGCCGCCGACGGTGCAGGCGAGGATACTCCCCGGTCGGCAGACGCAGGGACGACCGATTCCACCAACGATGCGGGGAGCCCAGATTCGACGGCAGCTGCGGCGATAACGCTCGAAAGCCCCTTGGCGTGCGGCTGCCGGATCGGCGTCAAGCCGAGCGCCAGCGGGAACAGCCTCACGGCACCGCTGCTACTGTTGTTGCTCGCGGCACCGAGGCTCAGGCTGAGGCTATTGTTGGTTCGGCCAAGCACAGTCCGTGTTGAAACGTGACGCTCCCTCACGCTAGACTTGGTCATTCCTGTCCTACAACGGCGGCCGGTAGCCGGAGCCAGAGCCAGAGCCAGAGCCAGCAAGAGGTTGGTGTGCACAGTCAATCACGCCCGCAGGATACCCGAACGGAACGGAGCAGTCGTTCGGTGCCCCCACGGTTGATGCCACGGTTGATACGCAGCATCGCTCTTTTCACTTGCGTCCTGGTGTTGGTCGTCGGCGTTGGCCCGGCCGCCGCCCAGGAGACAGTTCCGCCGGAGACGATGCGCAAGGCTCGTGCTCACTACAAGCAAGGCAAGGCCTTCCACGACGAGGGGGCCTATGATCTTGCCATCGAGGAGTATGTGCTCGCCTATCAGCTAGCTCGGCTTCCGGAGCTTCTCTTCAATATTGCCCAGGCGTACCGACTCAAGGGCGATACTCGCAAGGCAGTCGAGTACTATCGCCGCTACCTCGAGCAAGAGCCAGAGGGACGGGGCAGTGACCAGGCAAGGATCTATATCGCCAAAATCCTCAAGCAGGCATCACCAGATTCTGTCCAGGACGCCAGGCCCGATGATCGAGCGGAAGAACAGGGGCAGGAGGGAGTTAGCTCGAGCCTTGGCGCCGCGTTCGCGGGGAGCGACCAGCCCGCGACGAATGCCACGACCGGCGCGGCAACAACTGCGACGGCAGCGGCGACGGTAGCTGCAGGGCGGACCGGCAGTGGTGCGAGCGAGACGGAGGTTGACAGACCGGCAACTGGCTCTCGTCTGGCCGCCCTGCTTCGCATTGATGCGGATCCAATCAACCGCGGTGCAGTCTTGAGTGGCGGCGCCAGCTACCGTGCGGGCTCGCGCTTCGAGCTCTCGCTCACCGCGATCCTCAACGGCGAGTATCTTGGCGTTTTCCCGGCCGTGACCTTCGATCCGTGGCTTTTTTCGCTGAAGCCGCTGCTGATTGTCAGCGCGCCAGTAATGCTCGTCGAAGACAGCGTTCGGCCAGGAATCTCGTCGGCGATCGGCGGGCAGTGGGATCTGTCACCGCACTTCGAGATCTTCCTCCAGGCGGGGGCCATGTACGTCCCGAACATGCCTGCTAGTAGAGACACGGCTGCCGACAGTGCTGTCGACGGAACAATCATGATCCTTTCGCTCGGGCTCAAAGGAAGGCTGTAGCCTGCGCCGAACCC
>JAZDLZ010000167.1:0-6199 GCA_043801535.1 Pseudomonadota bacterium | reverse complement strand
CCAGAACCCGCTGACGCAGGGGGAGCAGCGCCTTGTCACCGGCCGGGAAGCCGATCTCGGCGAGCGAGTAGAGCGTCCAGTGCGGACCCTGCCACTTCCGATAGGGGTTGAAGCGCTCCATGCGCAGCCCCAAAAGGAGGCGCTGCGCCATCTTCGACGCACACCGATAGCCCGGCGCAACCTGCGCATCGCCAAGGCCCGCTCCGACTCGCCGGCAAGCAGTCGTCGAGCCTTGTAGGCGACGACCGGGTCCGCGTGGACACAGAGTGAATCGACCAAGGTCATGGTCTGTTGATGTTGGCCGGCGACAGCAAAGAGAGCAACCTCCTCCATGCCTGCTATACTTGAGCCTGTCTTTGTATCTTTAAGGACGAACGACAAACCAGACGCTTCTAATACGAGTGCCGGTTAGTCAAGACGGTGGACTCATTCTCGCCTACTACCGAGGAGCTTGGAGCATGGATTCCCTTCGATCAAGCGAGCATACCAGCCGGCAGCAATGGCTGGGCCAGATCTTTGCTGGCGTCCTCTTCTGTTCTTTCTGGATGGGCTGCGGCGAGCAACGCAACGCCTGGATCGATCCTGATACTGGCGGTAGCACCAGCGCTGGCGCGGGCGGCGCGGGCCAAGGCGGAGGCATCGGGGTAACCCGCAAGGCGCTCGCCAGCAACGAATGGGCAGAGTCGGTTGACCCGATGGCGCTCCCGCGCACCGATCACACCGCGACGCTGCTTCCCTCGGGCAAGGTGCTGGTGGTCGGCGGCTCGCAGTTGGGCATCTATCTGGCAGGTGCCGAGTTATTCGATCCAGCGGCGAAGAAGTGGACCACCGTTGCCTCAATGAAGAACGCGCGCAGCCAGCATACTGCTACCCTTCTCTCCAACGGGCAGGTGCTGGTGGTCGGCGGTTACAATGGTACACGTCTCTCGAGCGCCGAAGTCTATGACCCGGCCAGCGACTCTTGGAGCACGGTTGGCTCGCTAGTGAGCGGCGTGAGCTCCGGGCACGCGGCCACTCTCCTTTCCACGGGCGAAGTGCTGGTGGCTGGCGGCTACGATGGCACAAGCACCTTGAAGCGTGCCGAGATCTACGATCCGGCTACCAAGCTCTGGACTGTCGTTGGCTCGCTGGCATCTTCCCATGAGGATGCCACTGCCACGCTACTTCTTCCCTCGGGAAAAGTGTTGATTGCTGGCGGCAACGTAGCGGATACACTGCCCAATGCCGAGCTCTACGATCCGACGACCAAGTCATTCTCGCCGGCGGCAGCCATGTCCGGCTTCCGCAGAAGGCACACCGCCACTGCGCTGCTGTCCGGCAAAGTGCTCGTTGCCGGGGGCATCAATGCTTCCGGTGTCCCTGTTGTCGGTACTGAGGTCTACGATCCGGCGGCCAATACCTGGGCCGCGGTTGGCTCGTTGGCAACCACGCGTGGCATGCATTCGGCGACCTTGCTTCTCTCTGGCAGAGTGCTGGTCGTCGGCGGCTACAAGAGCGGCACTGGCTATCTGACGAGCGCCGAGGTTTTCGATCCCATTGCCAGGAAATGGGCTCCAGCCGGCTCTCTGGCCACTGCCCGCATGACTCATCAGGCAACGCTGCTTGCATCCGGCAAGGTCCTCGTCACTGGCGGAAGCGCATCGACCAGCGTGTTCGCCAGCGCCGAGCTGTTCGATCCCTTGATGGCGCCTTGGGTCACAGCTGCCTCAATGCTCGATGAGCGCACTCAGCACACCGCGACCCTGCTGCCGTCCGGCGAGATCTTGGTCGCCGGTGGCGAGGACGATTTCTGGACCATCAACAAGACGGAGCTCTACTCACCAGCTTCGAATAGCTGGCGTGCTGCCAGCCCGATGCTGCACGATCGTGCCGGGCACACCGCAGCGCTACTCAACACTGGCAGCCTACTAGTGGTTGCTGGCTATGAGAGAGGCGAAGGGACTCTGGCGGGTGCCGAGAAGTACGACGGTGATTGGGACTCGGAGCTCTACACCTATTGCATGCGACAAGAGCACACTGCGACTTTGCTCCCCGCTTCTGGTCATGTGCTCGTTGCTGGTGGATGGGGGAGCTGCGATGCGGTCACCTACGGTTCCCTCAGTACCGCCGACATTTACAAACCAGAGGTCGGCTCCTGGAGCGGCGTTTCGGCAATGGCGACCAAGCGAGCCAAGCATACCGCCACGGTACTTTCCTCGGGCAACGTCTTGGTTACCGGTGGGTACAGCGGCACGTCCTACTACAGGAGTTGCGAGGTTTACAATGCCGCTGCGCGGACCTGGTCGAGCGCGGGCTCGATGGCGAGCGTTCGTGCCTATCACGTGGCAGCGTCGCTCCCAGCGGGGAAAGTGCTGGTCGCCGGCGGTCGGACATCCAGCGCCGGTGCCAAGACAGCCAGCGCCGAGATCTACAATCCGACCAGCAATATCTGGTCTGCGGCTGGCACCATGAGCACGCCGCGTAGCAGCTTCACCGCAACGTCGCTGCCGTCTGGTAACGTGCTCGTTGCTGGCGGCTATGACAGCGACCTTCTGGCCAGTGCCGAGCTCTACGATCCGCTCACGAATTCCTGGTTGGCCGCCGGTTCGATGCAGACGAGCCGTGGCAAACACACCGCGACGCTGCTCCCTGCCGACGGTCTGGCGCTTCCCGTAGACATCGTGCTCGTGGCCGGCGGAAATGGCGATACCGAGCCAATACCCAGCACCGAGATCTTTGCGTACGGTCCGCCAAGTTGCCGGGTGCCGGCCAGCGACGGCACCTGGGTCAGTCTTGCTGCTGGCAGTTTCTGCGGCACCTGTCGCACCTGCAACATTGCCGGCGAGTGTACCGACGTGCCGGCCGACGATGCCGCCTGTGGAGCGATCGACTGCGATGGCCTCGACACTGCATGCCGTGACTACGCCGACGTCACGACGAACCGGTGCACGTCGCTCGGCGCGTGCAAGCCGGCCAACAACGCCGCTACTTGCCTGGGTTACAGCGACGCCGAGGAAGGTACTGCCTGCGGTATCTGCCAGAGCTGCAATGATACTGGCGGATGCTCGGAAACGCCTGCCGACGACACCGCCTGCGGAGCGATCGACTGCGACGACCTCGACACGATGTGCCGGGATTTTGCCGACGTGACGGCGGATCGGTGCGCTTCGTTCGGCGCGTGCAAGCCGGCCAACAACGCCGCTACTTGCCTGGGTTACAGCGACGCCGAGGAAGGCACGGCATGCGGTCTCTGCCAGAGCTGCGATGGCCTCGGCAAATGCACGCGAACGCCTGCCGACGATGCCGCCTGCGGAGTGATCGACTGCGACGGCCTCGACACGATGTGCCGGGATTTTGCCGACGTGACGGCGGATCGGTGCGCTTCGTTCGGCGCGTGCAAGCCGGCCAACACCACGGATACTTGCTTGAGCTACAGCAATGCCGTGCCCGGAACGGCCTGTGGATTGTGCCGGAGCTGCAGCGGTACGGGCGCCTGCACGGATACGCCTGCCGACGACACCGCCTGCGGCGTGATCGACTGCGACAGCCTCGATACGACGTGCCGCGACCATACCGACTTGACGACGAATCGGTGCGCTTCGTTCGGCGCGTGCAAGCCAGCAAATACACTCACGACCTGTCCAAGCTACCAGGATGCCGTATTCGGAACGACCTGTGGCGCTGCCTACTGCACTGGCACTGTCCTCTACCGGCTCGACATGTGCGGCAGCGGGGCAACCAGCGGCCAGTGCAACGACGGTGGAAGCATCGATTGCGTCCCATATGGTTGTGCTGTGGGGGCCTGCATAGCGACTTGCGCCACGGAGGCTGATTGCGCCGCAGGCACCTACTGCGACGAGCAGGAATGCCGCTGGCAGCGTGGGCTTGGCGAGCTCTGCAGCACGCCCGAGCAGTGCCAAAGCAACTACTGTGTCGACGGGGTCTGCTGCAACTCGCCGTGCGCCGGGCTGTGCGCCTCGTGCATCATCGATGGTGCGGTTGGTATCTGCACGCCCGTTCTTACTGGCACCGATCCAGAAAGTGAGTGCGCGCTCGCCGGCGGCTGCGGCGGCACCTGCAACGGTGAGGGCGGCTGCAGCGTCGCCAAGCAGGGCGATCCGTGCGGCACCTGCCACGTCTGCGGTGCCTTGCTAAGCTGCGTGCCAGCCGACGATGGCACTTCCTGTGAAGGGATGCTGTTCTGCGTTGACGCGGAGACCTGCCAGCATGGCGAGTGCGTGGGTGGCTCACCAATCGACTGTTCCGACGGCACTCCCTGTACCAGTGATTCCTGCGACGAACCAACCAATCAGTGTGTGCACGACCCTCTGGATGGCATCAACTGCGCGGATGGCAACGCCTGCAACGGCGCCGAGCTGTGCCGGGAAGGAGTCTGCACACCGGGAACCGCGGTGAGCTGCGACGACGACAACCCGTGCACTGATGACTCGTGCGACGCGGAGACTGGGGACTGCCTGAACGTCAACGTGGCTGATGATTCTTCCTGCGCGGATGGCGACGCCTGCAACGGCGTCGAGCTGTGCCAGCAGGGAGCGTGCCAGCCAGGCGTCCCCGTCGATTGCGACGACGACAATCCGTGCACTGACGACTCGTGCGACGCGGAGACCGGGGACTGCCTGAACGTCAACGTGGCTGACAACTGGTCATGCTCGGATGGCAACGCCTGCAACGGGATCGAGCTGTGCCAGCAGGGAATATGCCGGTCGGGCGTTCCGGTCGACTGTGACGACGCCAACCCGTGCACCAGCGATGCCTGCAACCCGAGCAGCGGAGTCTGCAGCCACAATCATCGGGCAGACAGCGTGACCTGCGCGGATGCCAATGCCTGCAACGGGGCGGAGGTATGCGAGGACGGAGTGTGCCAGCCAGCCAGCATGCTGGATTGCAGCGACGGGAATCCGTGCACGACCGACAGCTGTGATCCCGCCAGCGGCTGTGTCCACGAGAACATGGCGGACAGTACGCCCTGTTCCTCGGCGACGATGTGCGGGGGAGCTTGTGCTGCCGGCCAGTGCGAGGGCGGCACGGCAATCGACTGCGATGACGGCTTTCCCTGCACGGCAGACAGCTGCGACGCCATGACGGGCCTGTGCCTGTACGACAACCGAGAGAACGGGATCGAGTGCAACGACGGTGACGCCTGCACCAAGGGTACGTCCTGCGTTGAGGGAGTTTGCGGCGGTGGCTCTACGGTCGATTGCAGCGACGACAATCCCTGTACCAATGACAGCTGCGAATCGACGGACGGCTGTGTACACACATCAAACGATGAGGTGCCGTGCGACGATGGCAACTCCTGCACTACCGACGATCACTGCGTCGAAGGCGAATGTATCGGCTCGCTCGGGCCTGGTTGCGGGGTCGACGGTGCTGTCGTTGGCGATGCCGGCGGTGGCGAAGCAGCCGATGCCCAGACAGGTCGAGATGACGGGGGAGGAAATGGCGGAGTCGATGGCGCCGGGTACGTTGGAGATGCGGGCGAGACGGACGATGCCACCCAAGGCGGCACGACGGACTCCGCTGCCACGGGTGCGGATGGCGGGCTGGGCGACGGCGGAAACGCCAGCAACAATGACGGTGCCGGCAGCGGGCCCGACGCCGGCGGAGTGGTGGTAGCTGGCGGTTGCAGCTGCCGGGCTGCGCCAGCTCGTTTGCCAGGGCGCCCCGCTCCCTTCGCGTTGCTGCTGCTATGCAGCTTGCTTGCGATCAGCCGACGATCAGGGTGGTGAGCATAAACGGGTGTGTCCCGGAGAGTCGACGGCGATTGCTCGATCGACGGTGGCCAACCGATTGATTTGATCCGGGATTCCGGCCGCCTATTCAGGTGCGAGCCGTACCGGGGGGATGTTCCAGTTCCTGGTTCCTTGTCCCTAGTTCCCTTCGTCGTCGTCGGAATTGAACAAGGAACTAGGAACAAGGGACAGGGGACCGAGAACGGCTAGCCCGTTGACCGATCGGGACACACCCGCATAAACGGGGCGAAGGGTCGCGCTTTGACCGAGCCGACGGATTGGGACAGCTACGAGTACGCTCGTGCTCGTAGCATGCGCTCCGCCATGGGTGTGAACAAAAGCCGTTGGTCGTGCTGTTCCCGGTCCCTTGTTCCTAGTCCCTAGTTCCTTGTTCCATTCCTCTTTCGAGGTGCTATTCTCGCCGCAGCAATCGGCGGCGCGACGGTGACATGGCACTCCAATGAATG
>JAZDLZ010000137.1:0-2306 GCA_043801535.1 Pseudomonadota bacterium | reverse complement strand
ATCGATCGCTGGCGCATCGACGGAATGGAAGTGATAAGGCAGTTCGAGGCGGACGAGAGCACCGGCAAGCGCGCGCGCTACGACGCTCCGGCGGTGATGGTGCTCGATCGCACGGTCGTCGTGCTCACGGCCAGTGGTGCGAGTCTCACCTTGACGCACAACATCATCAAGGTCTTGGCCAAGGATGCTCTTCAACAATGGGGCGAAATCAGGGTCCCCGACGGCTCCGAGCAACTCATCGCCAGAGCCATCAAGGCGGACTATTCCACTCGCGAGCCCGAGGCTCTGGCCAAAGAAGGTCTGACTATCCCAGACCTGGCGGTTGGCGACTATGTCGAATCGGAGTTCATCGTGGCCGAGCCTCCGTCAACGGTGTTTCGGGACGGCTTTTTTGGCAGTCGTTTCTATTTCGGCACCTTCGATCTGCCCCTGGATCGCAGCGAGCTCGTGGTAGTCGCGCCCAAGGATTTTTCACTCGATTGGGACGTGCGGGGCGACTCGCCCACTCCGACGATCGCTGCCGTCCCCGGCGACGACACCCTCGCCGTGACCGTTTTTTTCACGCGGAGCAGGGCTCAGCTCATGCCCGAGCCGGGAGGGCCGCCGCCGGCGGAGTACGTTGCTTCGGTCTTGCCATATGCGCGGGTCGACATCGACTCGTTCCGTCGCTGGATTGGGGCACAGAGCTACGGAGCACGGCGTGCCAATCGCGCGGTGCGATCGCTGGCGCAGTCGCTCACGGCGCTGGCGCGGACACCTCTCGACAGAGTCCGAGCCATTCATCGCCAGGTGACGAGCAAGATCGAGGGTTGGGGACCGCTCAGCACCGAGCCGTCGCAGATCCTGGCGATGGGACGCGGTAATCGGGTCATCCTCATGATGGCAATGTGCGAGGCCGTCGGGATTCCCGTGGAGCTCTGGTTGGCTCGGTCGCGCGCGGAAGGTGAAGGAGAACCCACTATGCCTGATATCGCCGACTACTCGACCCCACTCATCAGGATCCTGTTGCCCGGTCTCGAAAACAACGGGTTCCTCGACCTTCGTAGTCGCTATGCCCCCTTTGGCTATCTGGGTCCCGACGTGCGCGGCGCTTTCGCCATGCTCGTTCCGAATCCAGAGGGGAGCGAGCAACGGCCAGCGCTGGCGCAGATTCCGCAGAGCTGGGACAGTCGCGACGAACGGACCGTCGACATCCAGGTTACGCTGGCAGCCGACGGCTCGGCCGAAATCGGCGTTCGCGAAGTCGTGGGAGAGCACGCGGCAGTACCGTGGCGCGATCAGCTCGAGGATGCTCAAGTCGATGCCCTCGGACACCACCTCGAACAGCAGGTGCTCGGTAGTTATTTTCCTGGTGTGTCTCTTCGTTCTCTGGCTTTCGATGGTCGTGAGCGCGCCGATGGTCCGTTGGTGATTCGTTATCGCTTCTCCGTGCCCCGCTATGCGCGCGTGCGCGCCGACGGTGTTCTCGACGTACCGGCGGTGCCGATGCCGCTACAGATGGCCCGCCGCTATGTCATGATCGGAACGCGCACGACTCCTCTCATTCTTCAGGAATCCGCCCGGCGAACCAGGACCAGCGTTAGCGTGGAGCTGCCTTCAGGATATCGGCTCGGGGACGATTCGACAGCACCAGTCGATATCGTGGCTCCTGCCAGCGCTGGCGCCTTTCACCTGGGCATCTCCGTTCGTCCGCGCGGCTTCGACACCCAGACGGACAGTCTGCTGGAGCTGTTTTCTCGTATCCCGGCGGCGGAGTATCAGGCCTTTGTTCGTTTCGCTGCGGCGGTGGACGCCGCTGAAGCCAGGACGCTGCCGCTGCGTCCGCCCTGGTCGCACTAAACAGAAACGCATTGATCGAGAGACAAAATGGTGCGTTTCTGTTTAGAGATCTACAGAGGGGCGTGCCGCCCTCCCCCGCCGGCAGAGCCGTCGGGGTCCCCTCCCTGCTTTCGCGCGAGCTCTCGCGCGGCTCGGCCTTTGGCCTCGCAGGAATGGCTCCGGATCAACGCGACCCTGGTTAGTACCTCGACACAGGAGTCTTGACAGGTTGAGACGTTCTCCTTCATTAGCCTCAACTCAGAAAGGTCTTCCGTCGAGAATGCATATGGTTGCCAGCCAGCTCTGGCCACCGATGACAGAGTCGGGCGCGATACGCTGGAAAACGAGTGTGTCCCGGAGAGTCGACGGCGATTGCTCGATCGACGGTGGCCAACCGATTGATTTGATCCGGGATTCCGGCCGCCTATTCAGGTGCGAGCCGTACCGGGGGGGCTGTTCCAGTTCCTGGTTCCTTGTCCCTAGTTCCT
>JAZDLZ010000136.1:0-12151 GCA_043801535.1 Pseudomonadota bacterium | reverse complement strand
GGCCATTCATTGGAGTGCCATGTCACCGTCGCGCCGCCGATTGCTGCGGCGAGAATAGCACCTCGAAAGAGGAATGGAACAAGGAACTAGGGACTAGGCACAGGGAACAGCACAACCAACGGCTTTTGTTCACACCCGAATGAATCGCTATCTCGCCAGACTCCCCGCTCTCGACCCGCCGCCCGTCCGGGAGGGGGAGCGGGAGCCGGCCTTCGGCCTGGGAGCGGGACGGTTCTGGTCAGATAGCGGCTCGCTGTCATCTCTACCGTACCTGTCTACCGTACCTGCAGCACCTCGGGCGGATACCTCTTGGACATGTGCTCTCTGACCAGCGCTTCGATTTCCTCGGCGGTAGCAAGCTGAAGCGCCCGATCGGCCAGCTCGCGAGCCTCCGCGAGCGTCGAGGAACGGAGCACGTTCTTGACCGTTGGAATCGCCACCGAATTCATGCTGAGCTCGTCGAGTCCGAGGCCCATCAAGATCACCGAGAGCAGCGGCTCGCCTGCCATCTCGCCGCACATTGCCAGCGGGATCCCTCTCTCTCTGGCCGCATTGGCAACGTATCGCACGATCCTCAGGATAGACGGATCGAGCGGCCGATAGAGGTAGCTAACGTGCTCGTTGACCCGGTCGATGGCAAGCGCGTACTGGATGAGATCGTTCGTGCCAATAGAGAAGAAATCGACTTCCTTGGCAAGCAGGTCTGCGGTCATTGCCGCCGACGGCATCTCCACCATGATCCCGATCTGGGCTTTTTCGTCGAACGGAATCCCACTCGCCCGCAGCTCCTGCTTGCACTCCGCCAGCACGGCCATCGCCGCGCGCAGCTCGCTAATCCCGCTGATCATCGGGAACATGATTCTCGTCGGACCGTGTACGGAGGCACGCAAGAGCGCGCGAAGCTGCGACTTGAACAGTGGTCGTCCTTCGCGAGTAAGGCACAAGCGTATCGAACGGAGGCCCAGCGCTGGATTGGCTTCGTGAGCAAAGGCGGCAAAGGGCTTGGCCTTGTCACCCCCGAGATCGAACGTTCTGAAGGTTGCAACCAGACCGTGTAGACGCTCGAGCACTGCCCGGGCGTGCTCGTAGTGCTCTTCTTCCGACGGTTGGTCAGGTCGATTGAGGAAGAGAAAATCGGTACGAAAGAGACCGATTCCCTCTGCTCCGTGATCGAGAGCGCTCTCGATCTCGTCTACCACGTCGATATTGGAAAACAGGCGCACCCGATAGCCGTCGATGGTCTCGGCAGGCAGGTTGCGGTTCGCCAGCAACGCCTCGCCGATCGCGGCCTCGCGGCGAGCCTTGGTGCGAAAATCGGCGACGAGCTGCGGCTGCGGATTGAGGATTACTTCGCCGGAGGTACCGTCCACGATGAGCAAGTCACCGTTGCCGACCAAGTTGATGATGTTGTCGATTCCCACCACCGCCGGAATCTCGTGGCCGCGCGCGACAATCGCGGTGTGCGAGGTCTTGCTGCCAACGCTGGTCACAAAGGCTGCCACCGCAGCCCGGTAGAGCTGGGCGGTGTCACCTGGAGACAGGTCGTGCGACACCACCACAGCGTCGGGCGGAGGAGTCATCGGACCTAGCTCCTCACCGAGCAGATTGCGCAAAATCCGGTCGCCAACGAAGTCGATGTCGCTACGTCGCTCCCTGAAGTAGTCGTCGTCGATGGCGTCGAAGACTTGTTTGATCTGCTCGACCGTCTTGCGCAACGCCCATTCGGCGTTGATCTGTTCCTGCTGGATCCGTCGCCCGGTCTCGCCGACAAGATGCTCGTCGTGCAGAATCAACTGGTGTGCTTCGAGAATGTGAAATACTTCCTCTCCCTTGCGCTCGAATAGCTTGTTCTTGATCCGCTCGAGCTGAGAATCGCTCTCCTTGATTGCCGCACGGAGACGCGCGATTTCGACATCCACTTCTTCGGGAGTCACATGCTTCTTGGGCGTCTTTACTCGCCGTCGATCGACCAGATAGGCACGTCCAATGGCAATGCCTGGGGACACACCGACTCCCCTCAGTCGGGTTTCACCCAACGGACCAGACGCTTCGCCCAGCGCAGCGCCCACCTCAGCGTCCACCGAGTCACCGAACGAGTCCGAAGACCCGCCAGACGACGAGTCTGGAGACTCACGAGAGGACTCGAAGCCTGTGCTGTCTGATATTGACCTGTTCATCCCGAAGTCCTCAAGTCGACGGTGCTCTAGCGTTCCTCGCCAAACCGACTCCTCACGAGATCAGAGATCGCGGAAATGCAGATGTCAGCATCGTCACCGTACGCCCTGACCTTGATGGAAGTTCCTTTGGAGGCAACGAGCATCAGCACTCCCATGATGCTCTTGCCGTTGACCACCTGTTCGTCCTTTTCGACTTCTACGTCTGCCTGGTACCGGTTGGCGAGCTGGACGAACTTGGTTGCCGCCCGAGCGTGCATTCCCAACTCGTTCACGATCCGCAAGGTGGCCTCCGCCACGCGGGGCTCGACATTCATGTTGATGCTCCTCCATCGCCCGCATCGCCCGCTCGGATCGAACGGGTGGCGGTTCGCACCGCAAGATCGGCAAGGCTGGCCAGGGTGACCTGCCTGTCCATCGAAGCCAGCTTCACTAACATTGGAAGATTGACGCCGAATACTACCTCGAGGTTGCGTCCCGAACGCTTCAGCTCGACGCTACAGTTGGCCGGCGTCGAGCCAAGTAGATCGCAGGCGATCAAGACCCCCGAGCCTCGGTCCAGTCTGCCGACAGCCTCGTCGAGCCGCCTGGCAATCGATTCTCTGCCCTCACCGGGAGCAATCGCGAGGGCGGCAGCGTCGTCGAGCGTTGTCTGGCCGACGAGCGCGGCAACCGCCACCAACATCGCCGCGCCGGAGTCGCCGTGAGTTACGACCAGGATACCGACGTTTGGCTTCATTGCTCCGACCGTCCGTAACCGCCGCACCTGCCGTGGTCGTCGGTAGAGCTGCCCTGGATTCGTCCGAGGTCGCGATGACGAACCGTCAGAGGCCATTGTCGTGTCAAGCGCCGCCCGAGCTCCTCTGCCACGGCTACCGATCGATGCCTGCCACCAGTACAACCGATGCCAATCGTGAGGTACGCCTTTCCTTCCCGCTGGTAGCAGGGAAGCGAAAAGGAGAGCAGATCCTCGCTCTTGGCCAGGAATTGCCTGGCGTCGTCGTGGTCGAGAACAAAGGCCGCAACGTCAGCGCACAGCCCGTTCTTCGCCGACAGGGACTCGACAAAATACGGATTGGGGAGAAACCGCACGTCCATGACGATATCAGCCTCGGCTGGCAAACCGTGGCGGTAGCCAAACGAGAGCAAGGTGATCGACAGGACTCCAGTATCCCTGCCGTACCTCTCCTGAACAATACCCTTGAGCTGGTGAACGCTCAGGTTGGCAGTGTCCACTATTGCCCCGGCTTCGTCGCGAAGACCGCCAAGCAGCTCGCGCTCTCTGGCCATTCCTGCCCTCAAGTCGTCGCCGGCGAGGGGGTGGCGGCGCCGGGTCTCGGAGAACCGGCGCAGCAGCGCTTCGTCGGGCGCGTCGAGAAAAAGCACTTCGACTTGATGGCCCTGATCCCGCAAAGCGCGAAGAGCTTCTTTGCAGCTCCCGAGAAACTGTTCCGAGCGAGCATCAACAACGAGCGCCGCTTTGGAAACGCGATGATCCAGCGGGACCCCGATAGGACCGGATCTCGATGGGGCCCCCACGCTGCGATCCACACTGCGATCCACGCCTTCGAGGAGATCGATGGCCGGGCCAAGCAGGGGAAGCGGCAGATTGTCGCTGCAGAAATAGCCGAGGTCTTCCAATGCTCGGAGAGCGGTACTCTTGCCGGCTCCAGAAAGGCCTGTAACCACTACTATCCGCAAGCTACTCCACCTCGCCTAGCGACTCTCGGTCGCCGTGGTACGTGCAAGGCCATGTAACCACTACTATCCGCAAGCTACTCCACCTCGCCGGCGCTGAATTCCCGAGGCCGTGACTCGGCAATAGCCCGATTGAGCCGCTCCTGGAACTCCCGCGCCGAATGATGCCCCTGCCATTTCAGCAGCTGATTGCGCGCTGCGACTTCGATAATCGAGGTGACGTTCCGGCCCGGTCGCACCGGAATCCGCAAATGCGGCAAGGCGACCTCGAGAACCCGATAGTGCAGCTGATCGGTTCCCAGGCGGTCGTACTCCTCGTCTTCCCGCCAGTCGACGAGCTCGACTACGAGCTCGATCTTCTTGGCATCCCTCACCGCGGCGATTCCGAAGAGGTCTTTGATGTTGATTATGCCCAGGCCTCTGATTTCCATATGGTGACGAATGATATCCGAGCCGGAACCGATGATCGTATCGGGCAGCTTCTTCCTGATGTCGACGATATCGTCAGCAACGAGGCGGTGACCGCGCATGACCAGATCGAGCGCGGCCTCGCTCTTGCCGATTCCACTCTTGCCGAGGAGCAAGATCCCGACGCCAAGAACATCCATCAACACTCCGTGGATCGAGGTCGTCGGCGACAGCTTGTCCTCGAGATACTTGGTGACTCGCTGGATGAAGGCAGAGCTGGCAAGCGGCGTGAGAAGCAGCGCGACTCCCTTGTCGTCACACAAACGGACGAGCTCCGCGGGAGGACCGAGACCGTGAGTGACAACGACGCACGCCGGCTCGATCTCCACCAAGTTCTCCAAGCCGGAGCGACGCGCTTCGTTGCCAAGACGCTCGAGGTAGCCGATCTCGGTGGCGCCCAGAATCTGCACTCGGTCGCGATGAACGCGCTCGGTGTAGCCGGTCAACGCCAACCCTGGTTTCTGAATCCGGGGCACGGAAATGCGCCTGGCCAACCCCCGTCGCCCGGCCAACACTGACAGCGACAAGCCAGCAGCGGAATCGACCATGAGCTGCTCAACTCTTATCGAGAGCAACAGCATCTCCTTGCGCGACGAGGGTCTGCTAGAGCTCTAGTACTTGGCGTCTTCATCGGCGATGGTCTTGTACATCTCTTCTTCGTCGTTTGCAGCCAGGAGGCGCGAACGGAAATCCGTGTCTTTGAACAGCCGGCTTATCCTCGCCAACGCCTTGAGATGGGCTCCAGTCGAATTCTCCGGCGCTACCAGAACGAAGAAAATATGGGTTGGCCGGCCATCCATCGAGTCGAAATCCACCCCTTTTCTGGCCCTGCCGATACATGCGGTCAACTTGCCCACGGAGTTGAGCTTGCCATGCGGAATGGCGATCCCCTCGCCGATGGCCGTAGAAGCCAAACTCTCTCGCTCCAAGAGCACGCGCACCAGCTCCTCTTTCTCGATCCCTGGGAAGGCTGACGCTAGACGTCCGGCGAGCTCCTCGAGGACGCCGTCTTTGTCCTCTGAGTGAAGCTCGGGGAGAATCAGGTCTTGGCGAATGAAGTCAACTATCTTCATTGGCAGCTATGCGCACAAGTCCCCGGGGCATCCGCGACCCGGCCAGCAACTGGTTCGTGCTGGGCGTTGTTAGGTGTCGACTCTCAGGCACCCGGCATCTTTGCCCTAGGCTGCCGACGACGGGGGCCCACTCTCGATGAGCCCATAGTTACCGTCGTCCCGGCGATAGACGACGTTGACTTCGCCGGTTCCAATGTTGCGGAACACCAGGAAGCTGTTCTCGAGCAAGTTCATCTGCATGACCGCGTCCTCGACCGAGAGCGGCTGAGCGAAGAACTTGGACGTCTTTATGATCGTCGGCTCGTGCTTTCTGTCTGGAACGACGTCAGTGACAGCAGGGACGGTCTCGGCGCCTCTGCGAGCCTCTGCTGCGGGCTCCATTTCCTCGAGGTCCGACGCTGTCTCGAGCGATCTAGCCTCGAGAATGCTGTACGCCACCGGGATCTGACTGATGTCGGTCTGAGCCTTGTGATGACGGATCTTCTCCTTGTATCGCCTGACCTGGCGCTCGATCTTTGCCATCACCAGATCGATCGAGGAGTACATGTCCTCGGTGATCTCCCTTCCCTTGATGGCAATGCCGTTGTGCAACTGGATGTTCACATCGGCAACATGCTGGTAGCCCCGCTCTATCGAGAGCACCAAATGAGCAGCGATCGGATCGGGGAAGTACTTTTTGATCCGCTCGACTTTCTCGCGGGCGTATTCCTTGATTGCGTCCGTCGCTTCCATGTGACGAAAGGTGACCGACACCTGCATGAAGAAGCCTCCAGTACTAGAAAAGCTGCTTTCTCTTGGATGAGCTGAGTATCCCAAGCTGTTCTCGATATTTTGCAACCGTTCGCCGGGCAATGTCGATGTCTTGGTCCCGCAACAGCTCGACGATTCTCTGATCGGAGTGAGGACGCCGTTGGTCCTCGGTGGCGACAATGGTCTTTATCTTGTTCTTCACCGCCGCGGAAGCGACTTCGTCTCCATCCGTCCTGGCGATCCCCGAATTGAAGAAGTACTTGAGCTCGAAGATACCCTGCGGCGTGTGAACGTACTTGCTGGTCGTGACCCGCGAGACCGTGGATTCGTGCATGCTGATGTCCTCGGCAACGTCGCGAAGGATCAGCGGTTTCAGATAGGCAATCCCTTTCTCGAAAAACTCGCGCTGGAACTTGATGATCGACTCGGTGACTTTGACGATCGTCCGCTGGCGCTGCTGAATCGAACGAATCAGCCACTGCGCGGAACGTAGCTTGTCCTGGATGTATTCACGGGCTTGGGGAGAACCAGCGAGGGCAGTGCGATAGAACGACGAGATCTTGAGCTTGGGAAGCCCGTCGTCGTTGGGAACGACGAAGAACTTGTCGCCGACCTTGTGCACGTAGACATCTGGCGTAATGTAGTGCGGCTCCTCGGAGCTGTAGATGCGACCCGGTCTGGGATCGAGCTCCATGATCGCCTTGGCCGCCTCGTAGATCTCCTCGAGGGGTGCCTTCAAGTCGCGAGCGATCGCCTGATAGTTCTTCTTCTCGAGATTGGCGAGATGCCCCTTCAGCATCGCCACGACCAACTCGTCGTCGGCGCCAATGTGCTCCGCTTGCACGAGAAGGCACTCGGCCAGCGTTCGGGCCGCCACTCCAACCGGATCGAAGAGCTGGATGCGCTTGAGCACCGATTCGGCAAGCTCGATCGAGACATGACCGTCGGCGGCAATCTCGGCAAGGGGTGGATCCTTGAGGTATCCGTCGTGATCCAGATTGCCGATAATCATCATGCCCACTGCCTGCTCGACTTCGCCGAGCGGCGACAGTTTCAACTGCCAGACGAGATGATCGAACAGCGATGCGCGTTTGGTGAGGGTGGCTTCGAGCGACGGCAGCTCCTCGCTGTTCGATCGGTACGATGGCATCGGCGGCGCCATCGTGTAGTTCTCGAGGTAGTTGTCCCAGTCGATCTCGCCTACTGCTTGAGCATCGGCCTTGACTTCGGGCTCCTTCTCGTGACGGCTCGCGTCGGGCGCCGCGACCTCGGTCTCGCCAGTGGACTCGATGCGGCCTTCGCCATCGGTGATGCTCTCTGGCTCGCGGGATTGCTCCTGGCTCGTCTCGATCGAATCCTCGAGGACTGGGTTCTCCATCATCTCTTCGCGGACCAGGTCAACGAGCTCCATCCGCGATAGCTGCAGCAGCTTGATAGCCTGCTGCAGCTGGGGAGTCATGACTAGCTGCTGGCTTAGCTTGAGGTGCTGCTTTATCTCGATAGACATGTTGGCATGATCTTTGAGAGTGGCACGGAACCGCTCAACAGAAGATTATTCCCCTGGAATCGCTGTGTAAAGGCCAACGAACGAGTGGCTCGGGATTTGCAAAAATCACGCCCCTCAACTGCCTTCTCATCATTGCTTCGATGCAAGACGGCCAAGGAAGGACTATGCAGACAAGGCGCTACGAACGCCGCGCTGTTCACTCGAAGGCTCGGAAAGCCGCGCGCGCGCCTGGCTCTCGAGAGCGGCGCGAATGAAATGTCGGAACAACGGGTGCGGCGCCATCGGTCGCGACTTGAATTCGGGATGGAACTGGCAGCCAATGAAACAGGGATGGTCTTTCAGCTCGACTATCTCGACGAGCTTGCGGTCTGGTGACATTCCCGCCAGCACCAACCCGTGATTCTGCAGCATCTCCCGATAGCTGTTGTTCACCTCCCAGCGGTGGCGGTGACGTTCTTCTATGTCCAGAGCCCCGTATGCATCGGCCGCCTGAGTGCCCGTCAGCAACTTGCACGGATAGGAGCCCAATCGCATGGTCGCTCCCTTGTCCTTCACCCCGCGTTGATCGGGCATCAAGTCGATCACCGGATTCGGCGTCGCCGGGTCGATTTCGGACGACGTCGCATCCAGCAGCCCGCAAACGTGCCTGGCGAACTCGACGACCGCGAGCTGCATGCCCAGACAAATGCCAAAGAACGGTACTCGCTTCTCTCGGGCATAGCGGATCGCCTGAATCTTTCCCTCGGCCCCTCGGCCACCGAATCCCGGCCCCACCAACACTGCGTCGACGTCGGCCAGGAGCTGCTGCGCTCCCCGCTTCTCGATCTCCTCGGAATCGATGTGATTGATCACCACCCGGCAGCGGTTGGCAATGCCGCCGTGAACGAGAGCCTCGTTCAACGACTTGTAGGACTCCACGAGCTGCACGTACTTGCCAACGAATCCGATCGTCACGACTCGAGAGGCGCTCTCCACGGTCTCGACAATCCGCTCCCATTCGGCCAGGCCAGGCGCGCGCGACCAGATGTTCAAAAACTCGGCAACCTTGTCGTCGAGACCCTCGCGGTGCAGGCGAATCGGGACCTCGTAGATCGACGGGACGTCCTGGGAAGTAAACACGGCGTCGGGAGCAACGTTACAGAACAGGGCAATCTTCTTCTTGAGGACGGCTTCGAGCGGTCGATCGCAGCGGCATATCAGGATCTCCGGGATAATGCCGATCTCTCGCAGCTTCTGTACCGAGTGCTGAGTCGGTTTGGTCTTGAGCTCGCCCGCCGCCGAGATGTACGGGACCAGAGTCAAGTGAACGGCCATCGAATTCTGGTGTCCGAGCTCGTGGCGCAGCTGCCTGATTGCCTCGAGGAAGGGCAGCGACTCGATGTCGCCGATAGTACCGCCGACCTCGACGATGAGCACATCGTTGCCCTCGGCGCAGCTCCGAATGCGTTCCTTGATCTCGTCGGTAATGTGAGGAATCACCTGGACAGTGCCACCCAGATACTCCCCGCGCCGCTCTTTGCCGATCACCGCGTGATAGACCTGTCCGGTGGTAACGTTGTTGAGCCGGCTCATCCTGGTCGAGACAAAGCGCTCGTAGTGACCCAGATCCAGATCGGTCTCCGCGCCGTCGTCGGTAACGAATACTTCCCCGTGCTGGAGGGGATTCATCGTCCCGGGATCGACGTTGATGTACGGATCCAGTTTCTGGTTGGAGACCTTGAGACCGCGATTCTCGAGCAGTGCCCCAATCGATGCCGAGCAAAGTCCTTTGCCCAGGGACGAGGCTACTCCGCCGGTCACGAAGATATACTTGGTTTGCTTCGACATCCTGAATTTCTCCAGGGATTCCGCATAGATAACAGGGAAACCGTCACTTACTCTACGGTGACCGCAGTCGCAAGTCAAATGGTTTTCCCTAAAACGGCGATAGTGACCACGAGCGCAGCGCGGCTTCGCCGCGCAGAGCGAGTCGCGGCGCTGCACCAGTTTGGTGATCGCCCGGAAAGTGACGCGCCGCGGTCCCCCTCCTCGGAGAGGAGGGGCGGAGGGGTGGTCTTGAGGCGCGCTAGCGCCGGATCAGGGCGTGTTGCCGCGGCGCGCAAGCCAGGAAGATTAGTAGTACAAGATACGCGATACGGAGGGAGCAAAAGTGCGCACCATCAATCCAACCACCGGAACGGTCATTCGCGACTACGGCGAGCACGATAGCGTCGAGGTCGAACGACGGCTCGAGCTCGCCAGCGAGGTATTCGGCTCCTTTGCAGCGAGTCCGCTGGCGCGCCGCTCCGAGCTGGTGCGAGCTGCTGGCCGAATCCTGCGGGCGCACAAGACCGAGTGGGCTTCCCTGATGACTCTCGAAATGGGCAAGACCGTCGTCTCCGCCGAAGCAGAGGTCGAGAAGTGCGCCTGGGTTTGCGACTACTACGCGGACAACGCCGCCCGTTTTCTCGCCCCAGAGCGGGTCGAGACCGATGCCTCGGAGAGCACGGTGAGGTTCGAGCCGCTCGGCACTGTCCTCGCCGTCATGCCGTGGAATTTCCCCTTCTGGCAGGTGTTCCGTTTTGCTGCTCCGGCGCTGATGGCTGGCAACGCGGCGGTCCTCAAGCATGCCTCCAACGTTCCCGGCTGCGCTCTGGCAATCGAGCGCATCTTCGCCGAAGCTGGCTTTCCGCCGGGCGTCTTCCAGACCCTGCTCGTTTCCGCCGAGGCAGTCTCCACGGTCATCCGCCATCCAGCAGTGGTAGCAGTAACGCTCACTGGCAGCGATCCGGCAGGCCGCAAGGTAGCCGCGCTTGCTGGCAGCTCCCTGAAAAAGACCGTGCTGGAGCTCGGCGGCTCCGATCCTTTCGTGGTGCTCGCCGACGCTGACCTCGCCAAGACAGCTGGCGCGGCTGCCACCGCAAGGTGCATGAACAATGGGCAGTCCTGTATTGCCGCCAAACGATTTATCGTCGAGGATTGCATTGCCGATCGCTTCGAGGCGCTCTTCGCCGAGGCGCTGGCGCGGCTGCGGGTCGGCGATCCGATGGACCGCGGCGTCGACGTGGGACCGCTAGCCCGTGAAGACCTCGTGGTCGAGCTCGAGCAGCAGGTCGAACGCTCGATCGCGGAAGGAGCGCGCCTCGTCGTCGGTGGCAAACGGCCGGAGCGAGCGGGGTTCTTCTACCTGCCGACCCTCGTCGCCGACGTTGTTCCGGGAATGCCAGTATTCGACGAGGAAACCTTCGGCCCGGTCGCCGCGCTGGTGCGCGCGCGCCACGCCGACGAGGCCATCGAGCTCGCCAACCGATCGCCATTCGGATTGGGCGCCAGCATCTGGACGGCAGACCGAGCGAAGGGCAAGGCCATGGCCGAGCGCGTGCAGGCTGGCTGCGTGTTCGTCAACGAAATCGTCAAATCCGATCCTCGCCTTCCCTTCGGTGGGACAAAGCTGAGCGGCTATGGTCGCGAGCTCTCGTCGTTCGGGATCAAGGAATTCGTCAACATCAAGACCGTGTGGATCAAGTAGCGGAGCAGAAGGCCTATGGTGGCATCGCGGCCGAGGAGGCAATGGAGCTCGTGGATCTCCAGATTGATCGGCGACGGACATCGCAGGAGCTGGAGTCTGGGGTGGTGAAAGCCGCCGACCAGCAACATACTAGATTTTCAAGCGATTTGGGCGGACAGAATTTCTAGACCTGACGGGATGCGCGACCGCAAGCGGCAAACGGTGGCTACTCTGCGAGGTCTTCTCTCACCAAGGCGAGCACTCGTGCCGCCTCGCGCGCGAATTCGAGCCATCCATCGCTCGATATGAGTCGTCCCGGCTCCTCATCCAGGTCTAGTCCCGCTGCGAGCGTGCTGAGCCGCCTCAGCGCGGCATCGGTCGTTTCAGAGAAGACGACTCCCTCGGCAAGGAGATCATCGATCCCACTGTCGTCGAAGATCTGACAGATGAGTTCAGCCGGTGCCGGGAAATGGGTGTTCGTTCGATCAACCCACGCAGTCCTTTGCCCGTCGATGTCGGATGCCTCCTCCAGCGATTGGATGAAGCCAGCATGCCAAACTTGCGCCTTCATTGTCGCTCCGGTCTCGCCATGGCCATCAGAATGGCCATACGAAGTCCTCGAGAGGGATGTGTGCTTCGGGCGTGTTCTTTGGAACGACGTTGCCGTTTACATCCAACGACTGTCCATCCTTCAGATGCCTCACGTATGGTCGCTGCGAGTTGGGGAACGGACTTTGGTGGTCGCCGGGCATGACCCGCACCGAGTTGTGTGGGTTTGCAGGATCCACGAACCGCGTGCCGCCGCCTGTCTTGGATGGCTTGGCTACCCAGTCAGATGGCACACCCTTCGGTCGGGCGACACCCCCTGCAGCAGTCGCCCCCTCCCCCGCAGCACCCCCTGCCGCAGGTGCAACCGCGGTTGGCGCGCTCTTTGGAACAACCGCCCGTCCGATCTGAAGGGCGGCAAGTCCTTCGGAGATACCGAGGAGGAAAT
>JAZDLZ010000128.1:0-10191 GCA_043801535.1 Pseudomonadota bacterium | reverse complement strand
CAGAGAAGGCAATCGATACCTGGAAGGCGCTCCTCCGGCAGAATCCGGCTAGCCAGGAGGCGCGTGTTGCGCTCAAGCGTCTGTACCAGAAGACCGAGAAGTGGAATGCGCTTCTCGAGCTCCTGAAGGAAGAGATCGAGGCGATCCCGACGGATGACCTCGCGAGCAAGGAGCGCCGAGTCGAACGGCTTCTCGAAGTGATCGCCATCTATCGCGACCGCCTTACCCTCGACGTGATGGTCATCAATACCTACAACGCCATTCTCGCTCTGGTACCAGACCACGCGGTTGCTCTCGATGCGCTCGCGCAGAAGTACGAGCAACTCGGACGCTGGAACGACTTGATCTCCGTCTTGCAGCGCAAGGCGAGCGGCGAGAGTTGCGCGAAGGAGGAGAAGGTCGGGCTGCTGCGTCGGATCGCAGTGCTGTGGATCGAGCGATTCGGTAACCACGCGCAGGCCATCAAACCACTCGAAGAGCTGCTATCGCTCGTGCCTCGCGATCTCGAGACGATTGCCAAGTTGAAGGACATCTATTCCAAACGCCGGCAATGGCGAGCGCTCCTCGATCTGCTCAACCGGGAAGTCTCTTCTCTTCCGCGCGAGGCAAGGCGCGAGCACCTGGCAGAGATGGCTCGTCTCGCCGCCGAGAAGCTCGGTGACGTGCGCGCCGGAATCTCGATCTGGAATCGGGTGCTCGAAATCGACGGCAGCGACGCCACTGCGCTCGCTTCGCTGGCCGCCCTTTACGAGCGCGACAAGCGTTGGCCTGCCTTGGCGGAGATCTACCATCGCCAGCGAGCGGTGATTCCGGCTTCCGCCGATCCCAAGGCAGCAGTGGCCATCCTCGAACGCCTCGGAACCGTCTACGCCGAGAAGCTCGACGCGCCTGGTCAGGCTGCCGAGGTCTTCCGGGAGATTCTGTCGCTGCAACGCGGTCACTCGCGGGCAGTGAGGGTCTTGCGCGATCTCTACGCCCATGCTGGCGACTACGACGCGCTGGAGGAGCTGTACGGATCCCTCGGCGCCTGGGACGATCTGCTCGAGGTGTTGCACGGGATTGTCGATCGACTGGCGGACATCGCCCAGAAGATGGCAGTCTTGCAGCGGATCGCCCGCATTGCGGTCGAACGGATGGGCGCACCCGAGAAGGCGGCTCGCGCTCACGAGCGGATTCTGACCCTCGATCCCCAGAATCTGGTGGCGGCGCGGGCGCTGGTACCGATATATCGCCGAGCCGAAAAATGGGCGCGGCTGCTTTCCATTCAAGAGGTTCTTCTCGGTCACGCCGAGAGCATCGACGAGAAGTTGGCGCTGCACCTGGAGATACGCAAGCTCTGCGAGGAACGGCTCGGGTCCAAGGTGCTGGCGTTCCAGTGGTGCGCCCGTGCCTACGAGCTGGCACCCGACGACGAGAAGCTGTTGCGCGATCTCGAGAGGCTTGGTGCGGAGTCGGATTCGTGGGAGCAGGTTGCCGAGATCCTCAATCGGCGAATCAAGGCCGATGACATTGCCGATGGCGAAAAGCTCCGCCTTCTTCGCGAGCTGGGGCGGATCAGCGCTGGCCGCCTGCACAAGTTGGACGAAGCCCGAGCAGCGTGGGAGGCAGTGCTGAGTATCGCTCCCGACGATACGGAAGCCATGAGCGCGCTCGAGGAGTTGGCCACCCAGCAGTCACGCTGGCCGGACCTCTTGAGTATCTATCGCCGGCGGGCCGAGCGCGAGGAAGATCTGGCGCGACGGCTCGAGATGCTCTTCCGGATCGCCTTCATCGAAGAGGAGCGGGTCAGCGATCTCGATGCTGCCGCCCGAACCTACGAGCAGATTCTGGAGCTCGATCCGCGCTCGCACCGAGCATTGCGTGCTCTGGCCAAGGTTCACACCGCCCGCAACGATCACGCCGGCCTGGCAAGAGCTCTCGAGCTCGAGCTCGCCATGGCTACCGAGAGCGAGCATCGTGCCTCGATACTGCTCCGTCTGGGCGCGATCTACGAGGAGAAGCTCGGGGAGCGACGAAAGGGACTCTCCTGCTACGAGTCGGCGCTCGGTCTGCAGCCGTCGAACCGCAACGTCCACGCTGCCCTCGAGAAGTTCCTGTTCGGCTCCCTGGCGGGCCGTGCCGGCGCTCAGGCCAGTAGCCAGGCGACTCCGTCTTCACAGACTCCACCTGTCCCGGTCACTCCGCCTGGTGAGGGGAGCACGGACAGCACGGAAAGTACGGACAGTACGGTAAGCACGGTAAGCACGGTAAGCAGCGAGCGCGTAGAAGTGGCAGCCTTGATGGCGCCAGTCTACGAACGAATCGAGGACGCGGTACGGCTGGCGGCGACCCTGGAGATCTTGCGCGCGAGCGAGAGGAGCACAACTGAACGTCTGACACTGGACAGGCGACTGGTTGTCCTCTACGCGCGCAAGCTCAAGGATCCGCTCAATGCCTATGAGGTCGCTACCAGGGTTCTCGCCGCGGCTCCCGAGGACGTCGAGAACCGGAGAGAGCTTTCCATGCTGGCCGGCGAGCTGGCCGCCTACGACGATCTCGCCGGGCATCTCGCGAGGACAGTCGATGAACGTAGCGATGCCGACCTCGCGGTTCGCCGGGACTTGGCCTGTGAGCTAGCAGAGATCTGGGACGAGAAGCTGGTCATGCCGGCGGAGGCGGAAGCAGCGTGGCGCAAGGTGGTCGAGATCGATCCCGCGAGCGATCGAGCCTACGATGCCCTCGAAAGGTTGCTGCGCTCGGCAGGACGCTGGGAGGATCTGCGCGAGCTCCTGGCCAAGAGAGAAGACAATACTCCGGATGTGGCTCGCCGCCGCGAGATCCT
Source organism: Pseudomonadota bacterium (assembly GCA_043801535.1). Taxonomy (GTDB): domain Bacteria; phylum Myxococcota_A; class Polyangia; order Haliangiales; family SHYZ01; genus JAZDLZ01. The sequence continues at coordinate 7,370 of JAZDLZ010000128.1, read as the reverse complement.
CCTGCGTATTTGCGATCTCTACGAAGGGGTGCTCGAGAACCCGGCGGGTGCCACCGACGCGTACAGGCGGGTGCTCGAGATCGATCCGTCGCTCGTTCGCGCCTACAAGGCACTCGAACGTCTCTACGAGGACGGACAGCGCTGGCCGGATCTGGAAGCGCTGCTCGGCGAGGAGCTTGCCTACACCAGAGACGCGGGAGACGTCCTGCTGCTCACCTACCGCCGGGCAGAGCTGCGCGCTCACCGTCTGGATGATGCGGTCGGTGCGGTGGATCTGGCCGAAGAGGTGCTCTCCCGCGATTCGTCCCACGCCTCGTCGCGCCAGCTACTCGAAGAGCTGTTCCTCAACCCGACGCTTCGCCTTCGGATTGCCAGGTTGCTCGGCCCGCTCCACGAGGAGGACGGACTGTGGGCAGACTTGGTGCGAATGCTGCGGGGCGAGAGGGAGTTTGCCACCGAGCCAGCCCAGGCGGTGCTGCTTCTCGGACGCATTGCTACCATATTGGAAGAGAAACTGGGCGACGAGGACGCTGCCTATCAGGCCTGGGAAGAGGCGGTTCGCACTGATCCGCAGAGCTCCGATGCGAGGGCAGCGCTGGAGCGGCTGGCCCGCTCCCTGGGTCGTTGGAAGGACGCTGCCGAGGCATGGGAGAAAGCCATCGAGAAAGCTCAGGCCGACGATCTGGCGTTGCGCACAGTTCTCCTCGGCGAAGTGGCGGCGATATACGATCGTTGTCTGGCGGATGCCGCTCTCGCTACCGGTGCCTACCGCCGTCTTCTCGAGGTCGACCCCGGCAACAGCGAGGCGGTACAGCGGGCTTCCGAGGCGCTGGAACGGTTGTACGAGGAGCAGGCTGACTAGGAGCACCTCATCGAGATCCTGCGCCGGCAGGCGGATGCAGTCGACGTTGGAGAAAAGCGCGCTTCCTATTTCTATCGCGTCGCTGCTATTCAGGAAAGCAAAGTCGACGACGTGCCCGCGGCGATTGCCACCTGGCGGGACATTCTGGCCGAGGATTCGGAGAACGACCGCGCGCTCGATGCCCTCGAACGGCTTCATTCCAGCCGCGGCGAATCGGCCGAGTTGGTGGAAATCCTGCGCCGCCGAGTCGAGCTGTGCGCGAACGTCGAGAACAAGCGTACCCTGCTTGCGCGGATTGCCGTCAAGAGCGAGCAGGATCTGGGCCTTGCCAGCGAGGCGATCGCGGCCTACCTGGAGATACTCGACTTCTTGCCCGACGATCGGGAAACCCTGGCCGAGCTCGCTCGCCTCTATCGCGCGGCCGAACGATGGTCCGATTTGCTCGAGACCGACGAACGCCGACTGACCTTGTCGATGGATCCGTCCGAGCGAGCCTTGCTGCGCTTCGAGATCGGCGAGATCCTGCGAGACAAGCTCGGGCGCAAAGAAGAAGCGCTCGAGCGATTCCGCGAGATCCTGGCGGAGAATCCACCCGAGCCCGAGTCCGAGTCCGAGTCCGAGGGGCTGGCGGGAGCCGCCGGTGAAGACCAGCGGGCGAGGATTGCGGCGGCGGCGCTGGCTGCGGTCGAGCGGGTTCTCGAGGACGAAGACCTCAAGCTGCGTGCGGCCGAGATCCTCAAACCGATCTTCGCCAGCGCCGCGGACTTCCCGAAGCTGGTCAACGTCTACGAGCTCGAGGTTGCCGTTCTCGAAGATCCGCGCGAGAGAGTGGTCAGGCTTCGCCGGATTGCCGACATAAAGGAGCGGCATCTCGGCGATCCCGATGGTGCGCTCGATGCTTTTGCCCGTGGTTGCCGAGAAGCCCTGGGCGAGCCGGAGTTGCGAGATCTCCTCTCCTCGGTTCAGCGGCTGGCCATCGAGCGGGATCGTATTCCCGACCTGGTGTCCCTGTATCGCGACCTCGCTCCCGACGTGATCGATGCGGCCTTGCAGCGACAGATGTACCTCGACGTCGCCGACCTGGCTCGCGGCAAGCTCCACGACGCCGATCTGGCCAAGGAGTACTACCGCCGGGTTCTCGATGCCCAGCAAGACGACACGAGGGCGCTGGCGGCGCTGGAGGTCCTCTATCGCGACGCTGGCGAGTATCAAGCGTTGCGTGACGTCCTCCAACGCAAGGCAGATCTGGCGATCGAGGATCTCGACGCCCGCTACGTCGCTCTCGTCGAGATCGCCACGATCTGCGAGGACAAGCTCCATCTCGAAGAGGACGCGATCACCGCCTGGGAGCAGGTGCTCGAATCTCAGCCTGCCGATCAGGATGCGACGCGCGCGCTGGTGGCGCTCTACGCTGCCAAGGCGCGGTGGGTCGAGCTGGCCGACTTGTTGGAACGACGGCTAGGCTTCACCGAGGACGTTGGCGAGGCAGTCGACCTTCGGTTCCGGCTCGGCAGCATCTACGAGCAGCAACTCGGCGATCCGGAGCGAGCGATCGAGAACTACGAAGCCGCTCTCGGCGGGGATTCCAAGCATGCCGGGGCGGTAGCGGCACTCGAGCGGTTCCTCGAGGATCCGGCGCTGCGCCTTGGCGTGGCTGGCATTCTCGAGCCCATCTACATTGCCCGTCACGATTGGCAGAACCTGATCCGGATAACCGAGATTCGTCTCGACGCGGAAACCGAGCCGCAGAGCCGTCTGTCGCTCAGCAAGCGGATTGCCAGACTCTACGAGGATCAGCTGGGCGACCTGGATGGCGCCTTCCGCTGGTACGGCAAGGTGTTCAGGGAGGACCCCAGGGACCGAGCCAATCGCGACCAGCTCATGAGACTTGCTTCGATCCTTTCTCGCTGGGATGGCTTGTCTCGCGTCTACCAAGAGCTGCTCGACGACCAGGGATGCGATGGTCCGGAGCTCGTCGAGGTCGCCAAGATCCTGGCCGACATCTACGACCGTCGTCTCGACGACGTCGATCGCGCGCGCTCGGCGTATCGGCGGGTTCTCGAGGCGGTGCCGGGAGACGACGACGCGTTCGGTCGACTCGAGGCAATGCTGACCAGGGCTAGTCGTTGGTTTGCGCTCATCGAGGTGTACGAGGACTCCATCGGGAATGCTTCCGATGCCGAGCGGCGCAAGGACAGGTACGCGAGGATTGCTGCGGTGCAGGAGCAGAGGCTCTCGGCGCCAGAGAAGGCGATCGACGCCTGGCGTGCGGTCCTGGACATCGACAGCGACGACGAACGGGCAGCAGCCGAGCTCGACCGCCTCTATCAAGAGCACAATCGGTGGTCGGATCTGTCCGAGCTGCTCTTGACGAGAATCGAGCGGGTGACGGATAGCTCCAGCGCCAACAGCCTCCGCGTGCGGCTGGCCGAGATCCTGGAGCATCGGCTGAGAGAGATTGGATCGGCGATCGATCAATACGAACGAGCTCTTTCGGAGGATCGGTCGCACGCTGCCGCCATTGCCGCGCTCGAACGGCTGGTCCTCGATCCCGACCAGCGGAGCCGCATCGCCAGGATTCTCGAACCGATCTATCGGACCCACGATTGGTGGCAGAAGCTGGTGGTGATACTCGACGCTCAGCTCGAGTACGTCGGCGAGCGAGGTCAGCGAGTCGCGGTCCTCCGCGAGATTGCCAGGGTTCACGAATCGCGGGGCGGCGATCTCGGGCTTGCGCTCCAGGCCCTGGCTCGTGCCTGGAAGGAAGACATCACCGACGACGAGGTGTACGAGGATCTTGCTCGGTTGGCGGAAAAGCTGGGGGCCTGGGCAGAGCTCGTCACGGTGCTCGATGGCGGGGTGGAAGGTACCTACGACTACGATCTGGCGGCGAAGCTCCTGGCACGTATCGCCAGGATCGAGGAGGAACGGCGGAACGATCGGCCACGGGCAATTGCCGCCTGGCGTCGCGTCCTCGAGGTGAAGGAGGACGACAAGGACGCGCTGGATGCGCTGGAGAGGCTCTACGAGGCGGAGCGCGATCACGAGGCGCTGGTCGCCATCTTGCTGCGCAAGGAGGAGATCGCCGCCGATGCCGGCATGGCGGTCGACGAGCGATTGCTGCTCCTTTACCGTATTGCCGAGCTCTACAGTGGAGCGCTCGGCCGAGTGAGCGAAGCGATATCGATCTGGCGCCGGGTGCTCGTCCTCGACGACGAGGACAAGGCGGCGCTCGACGCTCTCGAGGCGCTCTACGGTCGAGAGCGGGACTTCCGCTCTCTCTCCGAGATCTTGGCCCGTAAGATCGAGCTCTGCGTCGATCCTGCCGCGCGCCGGCCATTGCACTTTGCCGCTGCGCGGATACACGACAAGGAGCTGGGAGAGCTCTACGAGGCAATCGCCCAGTACAAGGCAGTGCTGGAGACGAACCCGGCCGATCTCGAGGCATTGCGATCGCTCGATGCGATCTACGAACGAGAGAAGTCTTGGCCGGAGCTGGTCGAAATAGTCGATCGAGAAGCAGACCTCGATCGAGCAGCCCGCGCCGATCTGCTCTTCCGGGCGGCGCGGATCGTCGAGAAGGAGCAGGAGGAACCTGGCCAGGCAATCGAACGCTATCGGGCGATCCTGGCTTGCACGCCTGGGCATCCTGCCACCAGGGAGGAGCTCGAGGCGCTCATGACCAACGAGGCTACGCTCGAGCTGGCGGCGGCCGCGCTCGAGCCAGTCTACCGAGCGGAGAACAACAGCGATGCGCTCGCTCGTCTGTACGAGCGGAGGTTGACGCTGGAAGGGCTCGATGCGCAGCAGCGTCGTGCGGATGTGACGGCGCTCGCCGAAGTGCACGAGGCCGGCAGGAAGGACTTGACGGCGGCTTTCGCGACCTGGGCTCGTTACCTGCGCGATGCGCCCGAGGACACTGGCGCCCAGGAGAGCCTGGAGAGGTTGTCGCAAGCACGCGGCGAGTGGGTAGCCTTGGCTGATCTGTACGAACAGATCGCCAGGGCTGCGGTCGACATCGAGCTCGGCAGGAGTCTCGCCCTGAAGCTGGCGGCGATCTACGAGGATGCTCTTGGCGAGCTCGAAAGCTCGGTCGGATGGTATCGCCAAGCTCTCGAATTGAGCAACGCGCCCGACGTCGAGCAGGCTCCGCTGGCCGCGCTCGATCGGATTCTCGAGCAACAGGGGCGATGGGTCGACCTGGCCGAGATCATCGAGCGGGAAGCCGCATCGGCGGCCTTGGGAGAAGAGCAAGCTGGTTTCCTCTATCGCCTGGGAGACCTGCGCGAGCGCGAGCTTGCCGACGTCCCCGGAGCAGTGTCGGCGTACCGCGAGGTGCTCGAGCGGGTTCGCGATCACCAGGACGCGAGGCGAGCGCTCGAGCGACTGCTCTCCAACATGGAGGAACGGGCGTCGATCATCGCGATTCTCGAGCCGCTCTACGAGGACGACGCTGACTACGGTCGATTGGCCGGTCTCATCGAGGCCAAGCTTCCGATCGAGAAGACCAAGGAGGATCGCGCCTCGTTGCTCGCTCGGCTGGTCGAGATTGTCGAGAAGCGACTTGGAGATCCAGCGCGGGCCATGGATGCTGCGGGCCGGTGGCTGACAGAGGATCCGCTCTCCGAGCAAGCTGCCGAAGAGCTCGAGCGGCTGGCTGCCAAGCTCGGAAACTGGGAAGCGGCGGCGATGAGACTGGAGGAGGTGGCGGTGGGTGGCGTGGCGACCGAGGCGATGCGCGAGCTGTCGCTGCGGGTTGGTCGGATCCTCATCGACGAGCTTGGCCGGCTCGAAGATGCCGAGCTGGCCTTCCGTCGAGTGCTGGATATCGACGCCCAGAACCTGGCTGCTCTGGCCGCGCTGGAGCGAATCTATCGAGGGCTAGGGCAGACCGAAAAGCTCGCCGAGATCCTGTGGCGCCGAGGAGAGGCGGAGCTGGATGTTGCAGCCAAGCGACGCGATTTCGCGGAGACCGCCCGGATTCGCGAGGAACAGCTCGGCGACGACGACGGCGCGATCACTGCCTGGAGGAAGGTGCTGGACATCGACGAGGGCGACCGCGAGGGGCATCAGCGGCTGGCGGGAACATACCAGCGCAAGGAGCAGTGGGAGCAGCTGGTCGAAGTACTGGCGCTGGCAGCGCGTTTTGCCGACAACCAGGCCGGTATTCTGCGCTGCAAGCGCACGATCGCCGAAGTGCTTGCCGAGAAGCTCGGAGCGATCGACCGGGCGATCGAGGCCTGGCGTGACGTCGTGGATATGCTGCCCGACGACGTGAGCGCGCTCCGGGCCTTGGCCGACGTTCAGCGGAGGCACGAGGACTGGTCCGGCGTGCAGGATACGTTGATCCGCATGCTGGGCGGAGTGAGCGATCCGCGACAACGGGTCGGCGTCATGGAGGAGCTCGCTCGGGTCGCGGAGGTCGAACGAGGAGCGATGGACGACGCGATTGCCTATTCTTTCCAGATACTGGAGATCGACAATTCGTACCAGCCTGCCTACCAGGGGCTTGAACGGATGCTGGATGCGGGCAAACGCTGGCACGAGCTCGTCGAGGTGCTCCTGCGACATGCCGACGTTCAAGGCACCCTCGGCGATTCGCGCCGCGAGCTCGAGATCCTCCTGAGGGTCGCGGACATCTGGGAAGGTCCGCTCGCCAACCCCGAGGCTGCTGCCGAGATTCTCGAAAGAGTGCTCAAACGGGATCCCGGCTGCGTCAAGGTGTTGGGACGGCTGGCGAAGATTCACGAGGGGGCTGGTGATTGGCAACGTTGTACCGATACCTTGCAGCGAGCGCTGGCTCTCAATCCCAGCGGTCGCGATGCCGCCGAGCTGCACTTCCGGCTCGGCCGGCTGGCAGAGGCGCAGACCGGCGAGGTCGCCCCAGCGTTGCCGCACTATCGTGAGGCTCTTGCCATTGATCCCGATCACCTGGGAGCAATGAGCGCGCTCGAAGGAGCTGCCAGAGAGCGAGCGGATTGGGAGGAGGTTGCTGGCTATCTTGCCCGGCGCGAAGCCTTGGAGCAGGAGGACCGGCAGGTGGCGCTGGCGCTCGAGCTGGCGAGCTTGTTCCGCGACAAGCTCGGCCGATTGGCCGACGCTGTGCCCTACCTCGAGAAGGTGGCTCGTGCCAAGACGGACGATCCGGCGATACTGAGCCAGCTCGCCGATGCCTATTTCCAACTGGGTCGGTGGCAAGACGCGGAGCCGATCTACGCCAAGCTCGCAGAGAAGGCCAAGACGGCGCGGAAGCTCAAGGATCTGGCTCGCTTTCAACAGAAGATCGGCGCACTGAGGGAAGGTGCAGGCGACCACGCCGAGGCGATCAAGGCTTACGAGGAGGCATTCCGGGTCGACCCGTCACATGGCGCCACCATGGCCGGGCTTGGCCGTCTCTATTTTGCCAAGGCTGACTGGGAGAGGGCACGGCGCGTCTACCGCAACATGCTGCTGCAGAATCTCGATCCCGCGGTCGGGGTGACCAAGGCTGACATCTACTTCCATCTGG
>JAZDLZ010000095.1:0-3715 GCA_043801535.1 Pseudomonadota bacterium | reverse complement strand
ACGAATGGTGACAGGCGTCACCCCCGTCGCATCATGCTGACAGCGACGGTAGCGGCGCCACCGCCGGCGCGTCGACGATCGAGGTGTACTGATCAAGCATGGGGTAGGTGGATCCGAGGGTGCCGACGCTGGCGTGGCCGGTGTATTGCGCGATGTACCAGTCAGGCCATCCAGTACTTCTCGCTGTCGACACAAAGTAGTGGCGGCAGCGATGTGGGTACATGCCGTCGACACCTGCCTGGGCGGCACGCCGACACATGATCCGATAGATCGCGTTGCCGCTCAAACTACCGCCGACCACCCATCTCCCACGTAGATCAGGGGCAGATCGGATCGCCCGAAACATCCTGCCGCTGGTAATGCCGCACCGACGGAGCCACGCGATCCATCCGTCGATCGCAGTCTGCGTCTCGCTATCGAGAGGTGGCAGTGTATGGCGTCGACCACCTTTTAGATTGACGGTCAGCACAAGACGCTGATAATCGGCAGCGTCGATCTGCGCGATACCTTCTCGTCGGCAACCTGTCCGCAGCGCCAGCGTGATGATCGCGCGATCGCGCAGATCTGCCGGGCGGTCACCGCTGCACGCTCCGACGAGCCGGCGTGCCTCGTCGTGTGAGAGGGCACGCCGGTTTCTCTCTTGAGTGACAGGCAAGAGTTGTGCGGCTTTTGCGAATTCGCTCCCTCCAAGATCGGCGTATCGTCTCGACGCGGAGCGTAGAGCAAAGATGCGTCCGTTAATCGTGGCGGGATCTAGCCCATCGGCAAGCATTCTGTCGCGCCACGCTTCGACGGCTGCCGTAGTGTATGAGGACGGCTGCTGGTTACCGGTGAAGTCCACGAACATTCTGACAGCCTTCGAGTACAGGTCGCGAGTCCGAGGTCTCAAGCGGATATTCGATTCGATTGCCCGAACCAAGGCGTTCATCGGCGTCTCCACGTCGAGGATAGCGCAGATCCTCGACGAGAAACAACGGGAACTCCGTCGGTGAGCACTCGACTTGTTGCCGGGTAGTGTGTGTGTGACCATAGTGACACCGATGGCACGCAAAGAGCTGTATGCGTGCGTTGCCCCTCTTTTGCCATGCTCCGTGGCCGGCAGTGACACGCTGCAATCCTCGCCCGCTCCCGCCGTCGGCCGGCGAGAATCGCGCGCGGGCCGGATCGCTGCCACGATCATGTCCCCGACGGAGTCCGAGATGTCAGGCTTGGGTGCTATGTAGAAGGCATGAGTGAGAACGAACTGGCGTGTGACGCGCCATCGCGTCAAGTCAATCTGTATCCCTACGAAGAGCCTGCTGCAACGACTATGCGTACCGGTGTTGTCGACGTTGTCGGCGGCGAACTGACCGTGTGCATGCGCCTCAATGATCCTTCTCTTGGCGACATCGAACAGTACCGTAGATTGGCAGCAACACCAGCCGGGCGACTGGCTGAGCTGTCACTAAACCTGGCAGCGGAATGCAAGATTGATGAAGGCTGTCGACGCTGGCTCCGGAAAGCTGATCGCTACTACCGACTGGCACAGCATCAGTCCCGCCACGCAGGGATTGGCAGGCAGTGTAGTGTCAGGTCTGGACGGCAGCCCGGGCGCCATTCTCCGCGGGCAAGGCGGCATGCTGTGCGGCCCGGCCGAAAGCGTGATGGACCAGATGCTAGCGACGGTGAATCGAGAGAGGACCCGCCTGCCGATCCGTCGCTGGAAAATTCTGATCATTACTGCGATATACTATGTTACAATAAATTTGAATCTGATGCTCAAGGACACAGGCCTGACAATCAGAATGCCGGCGACGGTTCGAGAGGCGCTGGAGATAGCCGCGGAAACGGATCTGCGCCCGGCAGGAGCCTACGTCCTGCGATTGCTCGTCGAGGATCTCGTCAAGCGGAAGCTAATCAAGCGAGAGCAAGGACATCTGGCTCTGGTACGAGCGCCCCGTTCGGACAAGGGCAAAACGAGGGGTCGGAGACGAGGCAATCCGAAGGAGAGTCGAGATTCTCGGAGGGGAGGCGTGAGGTAGATGCGGTCGGTATCGAGCGGTCTGACGTTCTCAGTGTCGACGAAGCTGCCGTCTATCTCGGTGTCGATCGCAAGCTCGTCTACCGAGGAATCATCAAGGGTGAGATCCCTCACGCCCGACTTGGACGGCGCATTCTACTTTCCAGGCGAGTCATTGATGCTTGGCTCGCTGGTCAATCTATCAACCCCGCGTCACGGTAGAGGGGAAGAGAGCATGCCTGTATACCGCGACGCTAGAAACGGACGGTGGCGCTACAGGACTCGGGTGCTTGTCGACGGAGTGCTCCGCGATCTGAGCGGGAGTGCACCGGCCAAGAGCAACACCAAACAGGCGGCCGAGAACCTGGAACGTATTGCCGTTATGAAAGCACAGGGACTGATGCCGTCGGCACCACAGCCGGCGAGAAAGGAGGCACAGAAGAAGGAGACTCCTCGTTTTGTCGACTTTGCCGATCGGTTCCTCGATCTGGCGCGGATGAAGAACAAGCCGAGCGAAGTGGCAACGAAGGAGTCAACGCTGCGCGTTCATCTCAAGCCCTACTTTGGTGAGAAGCGCTTGGATGAGATTGGCTTCGCTGACATCCAAGACTACGTTGCAGCGAAGCTCGCTCCGAAGACCGACGGGAAGGTCCTGTCAAAGAAGTCGATCAACAACCATTTGACGGTCCTTCGTCGTCTGTTGGTGGTGGCCAAGAAGCGCGGGCTCATTGGGACGGTGCCGGAGATCGAATGGCTCAAGGTACCCAAGCCGGACTTCGACTTCCTCTCGTTCGAGGAAGCTGATCGCATTCTCGACGCTGATGTCGACAGTGAGTGGCACACCATGATTCTCGTTGCCTTGCGGACGGGAATGCGGCTGGGCGAACTGCTGGCCCTCCGCTGGGAGGATGTTGACCTCACAATAGGGCAGGTGCGGGTTTGCCGCTCTGTCTCACGGGGGATCATAACTACGCCCAAGAGTGGCAAGGATCGGGTCATACCACTTGGAGACGAGGTGTTGGCTGCGCTCAAAGTGCATCGGCACCTTCGGGGTGAGCTGGTCTTCTGCACCATGGCAGGGAGGATGCTCAAGAAGGGTGAGTGCAAGCACCCTCTCTGGCGTGCCTGTAGACGGGCAGGGCTGCGCCGCATTGGCTGGCATGTCTGTCGTCACACGTTCGCCAGTCACCTGGTCATGCGTGGGGCTCAGCTCAAGGCAGTCCAAGAACTCCTAGGGCACGCCACGATTGAGATGACGATGCGCTATGCGCACCTGTCTCCCCATGTGTCGAGAGATGCGGTGCAACTGCTGGACCGTGGGCGGACTGCCAACAGAGTGCCAACAGATGCCAAATCTAGTCTAACTATCTGAAACTACAGTGGAGGCGCCGGGAGTCGAACCCGCCCAAACGCCCTGTGATTTCAATAAGTTAGCGAAAACACGCGCAATCTGTGTGCAGCGGGCAATCGCTGAAACCGCTGCAACCATGGTGACTGCACACAGTATGCACACAGACTAGGTCCGTGCAACGACACCCACCGGTGTGAGAGACAGTGCTCATGGGGAGTCAACGGGCTACCAAGCGCTAGCCATTCCGGCAGGCTACCGTGCGCCGTGTCGCCGCGGTTTGCGGCGCCGTTTGCCGTCACTCTCCTGGGGGGCAAAGGCGTAGGGTGCGATCCGTTTCACGAATTCAACCACCTCTTCGGGCGGGT
>JAZDLZ010000072.1:0-5196 GCA_043801535.1 Pseudomonadota bacterium | reverse complement strand
TGTCACGGCGATGAACGTGGACCCCCTGGTCGCACGTTTCATGACCACCTATCACGCTCCGGCCAACCTGTGGACGCTTCAGGCCCTGAACGAGAAGTGGGTCGATACCGCTAAGCCCCTACAAGACTTCTTGCAATTCCTTGACCAGAACGTGTTGCGGATGTGGGACGTGGACTACCGGGCGGTACTGGAACTCATCAAGCTCGGCACCTGCGTCTACAAACACGGATGGTTGTTCGAGCGGAGGAACGCCTGGGACTACGACGCCGAGGGGAAGCTCGTTCGGGTCACCAAGGTTCTCTCCAGGCCATTCGTGGACCACGTTCGGCTTCTAGACTTCATCATCCCTGCGGCATACTACGCGATTCAGCCGGATGACCAGGGTGGTGCGCCGTGGGTCGCGGAACGCATCCAGTTGCGGCTGGACCAGTTCGTGGCTCGGGCCGAGGGCCAGGACCCCTTCCTGCCGAACTACCCGCAGGAGAAGGTGGACCTGGTCAAGAAGTTCGTGGAGGACAAGCGGGACCAGGTGCAGTCCAAGGTGGACGACCTGGAGGGCTACAAACCTTCCCGGTGGGACCAGATCGAACTCCACGAGGTTCACGCCCGCTACGAGACCCGCAAGGGACACGTTGACGATGTGATAGCGGTCGTACACCTGGGGAGCCGTACGGTTCTCCGCACGGTACTCAACTACTACGCGCACGGGGAACGGCCCTACGAGGTGGCGAGGTACTTCAGGAGCGACGGGTTCTACGGCGTAGGGGTGTGTGAGCAGAGCGAGATGTTCCAGGAAGAGATATCGGACCTCTCGAACTTCCATCACGACAATGTGATGCTCAGGAACTCCCTGACGTTGGCGATCAAGACCGGGGCCAACTACCTGCCCGGAGAGCCGTTGTACCCCGGTAAGACGTTCACGTTCGACAACCCGATGACGGATATCCGGGAACTCAAGTGGGGCACAGCCTCACCTGATGCCTTGACCCTGATGCAGTTCTACCAGGCCAATGGGGAACGCAGGACAGGGATGAGCGATATGCAGTTCGGTAATATGCAGCAGATGCCGAGCCGCACCCCTGCCACGAGCATGATGTCAATGCTTCAGGAGGGGAACAGAAGGTTCGACCTCTCGCTCAAGGATATGCGTATCGACTGCCTGGCGAAGATCGGGCTCCGTACCCTTCAGAACATGCAACAGTTTTCCGCGAACCCGGTGGTCAATCCCGACGGGGAACGGTTCCTCCAGTTGGCGATTACCACGTTGGGTGAACCCGAGGGGCAGCTAGTGGCTCGGGTACTCCAGTTGCCGATGGAGGACATCGCCGCAGGTATAGGGGTGAGCCTTACCGCTACGAGCGGCATGGTGAACAAGGAAATGGAGAAGCAGTCCTTCCTCGCCCTGGTCCAGCTACAGGCGATGTTGGGCGAGAAGTTCATTCAGTTGGCTCAGATCGCGGCCAATCCTCAAGTGATACAGATGATGCCCGCGATGGCGCAGATTGCAACACAGGTTGCAATGGGCTTCACCGAACTTCAACGGAGGCTTCTGGAGCAGTATGACATCACTAACCCCGAAGAGATTGTGGTTGACGCTTCGATCCTGCAATCCGCTGCGCAGACGGTTGCAGCCGGAGGGCTCCTCACCCCTGGGCCTAACTTCGGAGCAGGTGGAGGCGCTGGGGGCGGTGCTCGTGACGCCGGGATGGGCGGCTTTCCTGGTGGCGCTGGACAGGGTTTCTGAGATCAAGGCCCTTGAACTCACGTTGTTGGACACCCCGAGCGAGCGCACAGCGCAGTTACGGGGGTATCTCGCGGCCTATACCGAAATGGGTCGCATCATAGGGGACATCGTGTCCCACCTAGAGAGGATGGAGGATGCCAAGCGAAAGTCCGAACTCAGAGCCCGGCCAGTCGGCACCCGAAGTGACCGCACCTGGGGCTCCCCCTACCGCGAGTGAGTTCCGCTACCAAGCGGGAAGCGGTGTGCCAGATTGGGCGGTAGGTAAGACGGCGGCAGAGGTGTTGGGGTTGGCGAAGCAGCAGAACGACATCATCTCCAGTATGCCCGCCTACCAGCCTCCCAGGAACGAGCCGGTAAGCGAGAAGCCGTGGCAGACGGCACCCCCTGGATTGCCCACGGACGATGATTGGACCGCTACTCCCTCGAAGGCGGCGTCGGCGTTCGAGAAGGTGATGGCGGCGAACCTTGAGGCCCGTTACACCCCGATGCTGGAGGGGATGGCGCAGAGCGTTGCGCAGGGTGCGCGGGCACAGGCCCAGATGCTGTTCTCCAAGGAGTTCGGCAAGTATGGGCCGGAGATCGACAACGAGATTGCGAAGGTATCCATTGCGCAACGGACGCCAGACCTCTATCGTTATGCAGTAGAGATCGTGCGCGGTCGGCACATCGAGGAGTTGGCGGAGGAACGCGTACGCGAGCGGATGGCTAACCTTCCCGCCGCTGAACGAGCGATGGGTGGTGCAATGGGTGCGGCACAAACGGGACTAGTTGACTGGGATAAGCTCCCTCCCGTCATCAAGGACAAGTGGCAGCGGGCAGGTATTACGGAGGCGACGATTCGGGAAGACTGTGCGAAATGGGGCATGACACCGGCGAGGTTCCTGGAGATGACGATGGCGGACCAAGTCATTTCGGAGACGCCGGACGGGGGATGGCAGGTGGGCCGTGACGCACTCAAGATTCCCGGAGGGTTCCGATGAAACGCCCATTGGTACGAACCGACGTGCGCGCCCATCTGGGTGAGGCACAGGAGAGCGAGGACTTCGCGGCGAGTCAGGACCTGACATTCACGCCGGGGTACTCGGACAAGAGGAAGGCGTTTGACCGGGGACGCGCTGAGGGCAAGAAGATGGCGCCTCTGCCGTTCCGGTTGCAGTTGGTGAGGGTACGTAACTCGATGGGTGGCCTGGACGGACGTGGTGCTGCGGGATATCGCGCACAGGGCTACCGCGAGGTGAAGGCCTCCGATATGGAGGGAATGGGTATCTCGATGCCCGTCGGCGGGCAGTTGTCTACGGATGGTTTCGTGGATGTAGGGGATACCAGGTTGTTTGTGTGCGATGCTCACAGAGCCGCACGTAACGAGATGAATTGGCGTCGCGCCACGGATGAAGCCCAGGCGACTGACCGCGCCCCCGCATTGGAAGCGGAGGGCCGGAAGCACGCCCGCCCCGGTGAAGAGTCATTGACTTTTGCCGAGGGCACGTACAGCGACGCCACGGAAGACACACCGACTTAGTCTTTCCTGGCTCGCGGAACCGCTCCCAATAGGAGGTAGTATGGGAACAGGCTTCCGCCCCTATCGCGGCCCCTGGCGTACGGTCCAGTACACGACAACGTCTACTGCGACCTTCCGTCAGTACGCACCCGTTTCTCTTTCCAGCGTGCATTTGCTGAAAGAGTTCGGGACCGCAGCCGCGAACGAGAAGCTTCTCGGTATCGCACTCCACGACTCGGTCAACTCGCTCCCAGCGGGCGAGGTGCTGGTCGCTATTCCCGGATTCGGGTCTAGCGCCCTCGCCAAGGTGCAGACAGGCGTAGCAGCCTCTGCCCTGAGCCGTGGTCTGACGTACGATATGGAGAAGTCGGGCAACAACCTGCGGATCGACACCGATTCGACCACATCGGCCTGCGTGATGATTGTGGGCACGATCAACTCGGCCACCTCGGAAATCGAAGTGGTCTTCACCGACACCGTTCTGCTCTATCCGCCTCTCCAGGCGGTAGCTGACGGCTTCTAAGGGAAAGGAATAGCGCCATGACTATCACCAGAGCGCAGTTTCCGCTTCTCCTAGAGCCGAAGCTGCGGAACATCTCGAACGACGGTTGGAAGACGTGGGCCCTGTTGTACACGAGCTTCGTCAACATCGGATCGAGCAAGAAGGCGCAGGAGACCGATTACCAGATGACCGGGCTCGGCTCCGCGTCCGCCATCAACGAGGACGGGGATGTTGCGTACGACACCCCGATTTCGGGGTCCACAAAGGTCTACACGCACGCGACGAACGGTCTCGGGTACAAGATCACGCCTGAGATGGTGCGTCACGAGCAGTACGGCCAGATGACCAAGATGGAGAAGTCCCTTACTCGCGCTCTTATCGACAAGCAGGAAGTCGATGCGACGAGTGTCCTGAACAACGCGTTCTCCACGTCGTATACCGGGTTCACCGCAGCGGAGTCGCTGTGCAGCACTTCGCACGCACGGCTCGACGGCGGGACGGCGAACTCCAACCGACCGGCGACGGACATCAACCTGGGTGTGACGGCGTTGCAGAACGCCATCATCCAGTTCCGGTTGTGGAAGGATGACAGGGGGCGCCCGATTCGGGAGACCCCGCGCAAGCTCATCATCCACCCGAACGACATCATGACGGCGCGTGAGCTTCTGGGCACCACCCTGAAGCCGGGCACCGCCAACAACGACATCAACGCTATCCGTGAGGACGGGCTGTCGTTCATGGACACGCCCTACATCACGAGCACCAACGACTGGTTCCTGTTCGGTGCGGACCACGACCTGTGGTTCATTTGGGACCTGCGTCCGACGTACACGATGGACGAGGACTTCGACAGCGACCGCATCAAGCGGAAGGCGAAGCAGGCGTATTCGTTCGGATTCGGCTCGTACATTGGGGTGTATGGTACGAGTGGCACAGCGTAGTAAACTGAACTGACGGGGGCGGGGCAACCCGCCCCCTCATCGGAGGGCACAACATGGCGGTCACAACGGCGAATCTAGATGACGGTAAGTATGTGACGATGTCGAGTCTTAGCGTCGTCGCGTCGCAGGCGACCGTCAAGGCGGTGGATGTTGTCGGCACCAGTACGGTTAGCACGGTGGACCTTACTGTGACCGGCACCATCTACAACTATGGGACATCGGAGATTTCCTTCGATGACATCGCGGTCCAGTCTGGCACGGCGATTGATCCCACCTTCAACTACACCTCGGAGCACTCACTCGGCCTGTTCCGCTCGCGCGCATCGGTGATGGCGTTGTCCTACGGGCAGTTCCGTACGGGCGACGGAGTGGCTGCGCGACCCGGACTGGGTTTCGAGTCCGAGACCTCGTTGGGACTGTATCGGAGTGCGGCCTCCGTTCTGCACACGTCCTACGGGCAGCTCGGCGTTCAGGATGGGACGGCGATTCTGCCGGGGGTGTTCCCGAAGTC
>JAZDLZ010000028.1:0-11448 GCA_043801535.1 Pseudomonadota bacterium | reverse complement strand
GCCAGGCTATATGGGCCTATCGCTATCGGGGGAGACGGTGCCAAGGTCGAGAGTCGAGCCGTTCCAGGCGAATCTGGCCGCTTTCCGTCGGTTCGTGCCGAAAACCCGTCCCGGCGCGCCGCTAACCTCTGACGCTGCAAGACTTTTTGGTTTTCGGCGACCTTCTGGCCAGAGTGCCAGAGGGAAATACCATTGAGGCCAGGTCGTAGCGATACCGTAAAGAATCGGCGCACCGAGGCCCGATGTCATCGGCGTTCTTGCGAGGATCAATCGGATAGGCATTGCCAGCAGCTATCACGAACAACGAATCGGGATACCGGTCGAACAATCGCTTCACGAAAACCTGTCGCTCCCTGTTCAGGTCAGCGACCGCGCTGCCTGCCGCAAACGAGGCGGCGGTGTGCATAGTCGATCCGCCCCAGCTCAGGTTGAAAACGTCTGGAATGTTCGCGTCACCTGCACGAGTCAGAGTCGATCGCAGCACCGAAACCAGATTGAAGAACCCGACGAAGTCGCAGTCAGGATTGTTGGCATTCTTTGGATTCGCAACGCACTGGTGCGCCCGGTACGTCTGGAGCCGATACGCAGCTCCGTCGAGGACGTTGAACACGCCGTGAAGGCGATCGCTCTCCGTTCGCTTGTTCGCCCCGATGACTGCTGCCACGGTAGTGCCGTGTCCGTCGGCATCCTCGTTTGCGGAAGCGAAGCTCAATGACTCGGTAGCAACGGCGACACCTTCAAACTCGGCATGGTCGCGCTTCATGCCAGAATCCACCACGCCAAAGCGAACAACGAAACCCGAGCTCTTGGAAAGCAGAAGAGCAGCCAAGGTCTGCCCGCCAGATGATGTTGGCTGGTTGAGGTAGCTCACAGCGTTGTATTCCCGCTCGTCCCATAGATGGATGTCCTCCCAGGCAGCCTGGGGGAATGACGCCGACGCTCCTCCCTCCTGGAGACGGAAGACCAGGTTCAGGTAGGCGTCACTCACCAGAGGGCTCGTCTTGAGCTGGGCGATGACGGCATTGGGGTCGCTGAAGGCAGCAGGCTCGAAGCGCAGCAGGTAGATGCCATCCAGGTCACCATAGCCAACAATGGCGGCGCTCATGGACGCTGCCAATCCCGCAATCTCCTGGAACGTCACCGCATCCTGGGCCTCCACTATCAACTCGTTGGCAGTCGAAGGCAGCACGTTCTGGGAATCGCTGATTTCGGTAGTGAGCGGCGCCGGCACGAACGTGGAGCCAACGGCTAGCTCGAACCCGTTGCTGGCCAAACCATCGACAGTGACCACGACGTCTCCAGTCGCTGCGTCGGGAGGAATGGTGAATCGGATCTCATCGGCACTGACCAGGGAGAAGTCCGTTGCTGCCAGACTGAGCGAGCCAATCGCGACCACGACCTTGGCCGGGTCGGTGCCAAACGACGTGCCTTGCACGACAATCTGGGAGCCAGCAACTCCGCCCGTCGGGTGAAGTGCCAGAACGACTGGGGCGGTGCCTTGGGGAGTCGTCGAATCCAGGCCGAGAAGATACTCGCGAAGGACGAAGGCACGTACTCACCCCAAGCTGCGCTATTGGGTGTCCCTCACCGGACTCCCCATCGTGTCGTCCTACGACGTAGAATTCCGCCGAGAGCGCGACGGCATCTCGTTCATGCCTGCGGCCCTCTACTTCGAGGCCCGTGACGACAATGGGAGTATTGTAAGGGCGGACTCGGAACCCTGGGACGACGACCTGAACATGGCGCTTCTCGAAGCGGGTTTCCGCGCGCGAGACCACGAGAATGAGGCGGCGCGGCTTGGGTTCACGCTGCGAGGCTTGTTCAGGCCCATTGAGATCCCGTCCTGTGCCAAATTATTTTGCGACGGCGACTTGGCTACTCGACGAGCTGGGGATGTTCTTCGGCGAACTTGGCGAGCAGTGCCGTCCCCTCCTTGAATTCTCCCATTCCGTATTTGGTCCGCCCGAGGTAGTAGGAGACCTCTGGCCGGCGTGCGAGGAATGCCGGATCCTCGGCCAAGGCGGTCAGCTCGGTTTCGGCTCCTCCAAAGCGGAGGGTCTTGTAGAGAGCGTAGCCATAGAGGAGCTTGATGTCCTGTCCCTTCGCATTGCCGGCGGTCTTGGGCAACGCGGTGAGCTCTTCCCAGGCATCCTCGAAGCGACCAGCGTTGATGTGGGCAATTGCCTTGCGGACTCTCTGAAGCGCCGATCGGCGTTCGGAGAGGGAGGCGTCGTCGGCAAAAGCGTCGGGCGAGGTGGTTTCTATTGGAACGCCTCCAGCGGACGGTGCCAGCTCGACTTCGTCGAAGCCACGGATTCGCGTGACTCGCAGGAGACGTTCGAGGGCGATTGCTTGAGGCTCGGAGAGGTTTGGTTTCGAACGCTCGAACCACGTCGCTGCTTCTCGGCGCTTGCCATGAGAGACCAGTACCTTCGTCAGGGTGGCTGTCCATGCCGTGCTTGGCGCAGCCGGGACGATCAGTCCGTCCAGATGTCCATATGGCCAGAATTCGTCGTAGCTGCTGTTGGCAAATCGGCGCCCCCAAGAGGAAGCCAGCAAATCGCGGGGAGCAATGAATTCGAGCAGGCCATTGTCGTCGGTGTTGATGTCGGCGCCAGCGGAGAAGGCTGTAATGTCGTCTGGGCCGAGAAAGAGCAGTCCAGCCAGGTCGTACGGAGAGTCTACGCCCGCGCGCGCGACTTCGGCGGAGACTGGTTGCTGCGCCAGCCTGGCCTCGAGGCGAGCGATGTCGAGCACGATCGGCTCGAGGGATCCGACGAGAATGGTGTCGGCCGACAGATCGGTTGCCGAGAAGGCGAGCACGTAGGGAAAGGCCTCCCGAAAAGTGCGGTAGATGGTCTTGATGCTGCGCGGCGAAAGCTCGTAGAGCTGAACCCACTGGCAGAACACCCCGCCCTCGACGAGTCTCGATTTTGCCGTCTGGTAGAATTCCCTGGTGAAGAGGCTCGAGACGCCGGCGATCCACGGATTCGAGGGCTCGGATACGATCACCTGGTAGCGATCGGGGCGAGCCTGCAAGAAGCTACGACCGTCGTCGAGGTGCCTGGCTATCTTGGGGTTGTTCTGCGGCATGTGGCTGAACGATCCGAAATACTCGTCGGCAGCCTGAAACACCGCCTTTTCTAGCTCGATCACGTCTACGTGCTCGACCTCGGGTGACTCGGCTATCGCGCCGACGGTCATGCCGGA
The DNA here is from genome assembly GCA_043801535.1 of Pseudomonadota bacterium. Classification (GTDB taxonomy): domain Bacteria; phylum Myxococcota_A; class Polyangia; order Haliangiales; family SHYZ01; genus JAZDLZ01. The sequence goes on along the minus strand of JAZDLZ010000028.1, from coordinate 8,238 downwards.
GCCATAGCCGATCAGCGCCACGCGCTTAGGTTCGACGGGACTCAGCAGGACAGGAATGAGCCCGACCAGGATCTGGGTCGGCATGTCTGCTTTCGACGATGCCTCGACCTTGCCGTTGTTCCTCATTGCCAGGTGCTCGTCGTGCCGTTCGACGATGACGGTGGTAACGGCGCCGTCCCGGTAGAAGATGACATCGGGACGCTTCACTTCGCCGTAGCGCACGAATCGTTGGCTGACGGAGATGCGAAACACCCCGGAGGCGAGGGTCCTGACATCCCACCTGGGCCACGCCACGGCAGCGACCGCGACTGCCAGCATTGGCAGACCGATGACGAGAAGTCGGCGCCAGCGCGGCAGCGGCCACTGCCACGCCACCAGCGCCGCCAAGGCGACGATCAGCAGTGCGCAAAGGCGAAGCCCATGCTCTACACCCAGCACGGGGAGCACGAGGTATCCGCCTGCCATCGATCCGACAATCGAGCCGATGGTGTTGGCGGAGTACGCTTGTCCGACGTCCGTTCCGACGGATGCGATGCTGTTGGCGTAGGCGCGGATCGCGAGCGGGACAATCGTGCCGAGGCAGACGGCGATCGGCGCCACGGCGATGAAGGCAACGATGGCCTGCACCACCAGGATGGAGCCAGCCTCGACGGGCGAGCCTTCGAGAAGGGCAACGAATGCTTCGGGAAGGTCGTCGGCGACGACAAGAGCCCAGACGATGCTCGCGCCGAGGCTGGATAGGACTAGTGCCCAGGTCTTGGTGATGTCCGTCGAACGTGTCGAGAGTGGTCTGCCAATCCAGACTGCTCCCAGCGCCAAGCCGAGGAGAAAGACGGCCAAGACGAGAGTGAACGAATATGTGGACGACCCGATTATCATCGCCAGCGTACGAGTGAGCAGGACCTCGAGAGTCATTGCCACCGCACCGGACAGCAAGAAAGCGGCGAGCAGTCTTCGGCGGGAATGGTCGAGGGAACGGAGCCGCGAATCGTCGTCGTCGCCTGGTTCGTCCTCGCGCCAGGACTGCGCCGAGTCGTCCGCGACTGGCAGGGTGCTGGTCGAGGATTCCTCGACGACGGTGAAGGGGTCTTCGTTCGAGAATCTGCGTCGGATCGCGCAGCAGCAAAGGACGACGATCGCGATGACTCCATCGGCGGCGGCGGCCCATCGAGTGGTGCGGAGGAGTCCCATGGTAGGCATCAGCCAGAAGCCAGCCAGAATCGTTCCCCCGACTGCGCCGGCGGTGTTGGCAGCATAGAGCGCACCGACTTTGCGACCGATCCTGGCGATCTCGCTCGAGCTCCGAATCGTGACACGGGCGATTATCGGCAGAGTGGCGCCCATTGCGCTGGTGGGCAGCCCGAGGAGGAGCATCGAAAGCAAGAATCGCGCCGCCAGCAGCAGGAAAGGCACTGCTCCGAGCCGCTGATAGAGCCAGGCATTCAGCGTTGGATAGAGAGCAACGCAGAACGGTATCGCGAGCGCCGAGAGCGCGATCACTCCTTCGGCGACGGCATAGGCCACGAGCAGACTACGCTGGCGTCGCTGAAGCCAGTCTGCAAGACGACCGCCCGACCAGGATCCGATGGCCAGTCCGGACATGAAAGCAGTGAGCACCGCCGCGACCGCCAGAGTCGTCGAGCCAAAGACGAGGGTGAGCTGGCGAACCCAGACCAGCTCGAGCGTCAAGCTGGCTGCTCCAGAAACCACCAGACATGCTAGAAGTAGGACTGGCACCGTAGTCGAGTGAGCTCGCGCCGTATCCTAGTACAACTCTGTTTGGGCCGGTAGAATAGTGCCGCACCCTTGCTTTCGAGGCGTTCAACTATGAAAAAATCACTTGTGACTTCGCTCGCGTTGGCGTCCATGGCCGCCTGCAGCGACGGCAATCGAGGCGAGCTGCCGCCCAGCCACTACCACTGCGGATGGAGCGAGTCCTGTCCCGAGGTAGTCGTCTCCGGGGATCCTCATGCAACGATCGGCGATGCTCCTTCGCCGTTTCGCGGCTATGGCGACCCAAGCCTGGAGAAGGACGAAGCAGGGACTCTGTGGCTCTCGTACTCGTGGCTCGATGTCGTCACCGCAGCAGCAGGAAACGATCTGGCGGCACGCACTCACCTTGCCCGCTCCGATGGGAGTGGATTCTCGTTCGTCCGCGCAGTGAACGCCGTTACCGCCGTCAAGAGCCCAGAATCAGGAGAAGAGGGTTGGGCATTCCACGAAGTCTCCTCGATCGTACGGCGCCACGACGGAGCCTGGGAGGACATCTGGCTCGAGTACTTCGAGGGGCGCCGGCGAGAAGGCTGGCAAGTCGGGCTTTCGCTATTCGCGTTCCGTTTCCTCTACCCCCGAGGAGCTCGGAGATTCGGTCGAGACCGTCATTCGCGGCAGTGCCACCAGCGCGGCGTACGGCGGCGCCGATCTCTCGGCGTCCGTCGACGAGCTCGCCGATTGTGTTGCCTTTACCGAGCCCGATCTCTTCGCCGATCAAGGCCGAACGTGGCTGGCAACGACCTGTATTGTCATGGGCACGGCCGGTCAGAATTACGGCGCAACCCGCCTGGTGCTGCTCGAGGAACAGCAGAACGCCTGGCGTTTCGTGGGAGCTCTCCTCACCGGAGCCGACTCTGCCGCATTCGGCGTCGACACCCTGGAACAGGTCGACCTGTTTCGCAGCCGCGACGATTCCCTCTTGATGCTCGTGACGCCAATCCGCAAGTCGTCCGATCCCATGCACCAGGGCTGCCTGGTCCTCGAAGTGGCAGACCTCGCGACCGCCGCGGTCAGGCGCGACGACAGCGGCGTGCCGGTCGTGCGGATGCGGCTCTCCGGCGAAGGTAACCTGCTAGGCCCAGGCCTTTGCACCTATGACGCCAGCTACGACGGCGGCATTCTCATGGTGCTCACCAAGTACGATCTGGTATCGATCCCGCCCGACATAGTCCTGAGCCTGCGCGCTACTGGCATGCACCCGTAGCTGCAATACCACGCATCGTGCCGCGGGCCACCATCTTCTCGTTTCTTCTCACCGTTGGCATCGCTTCATGACCAAGACTTATTCCTGGTATGATGCCAAAGTCTATTGTGAGGTTGGCGTCGGATCGGGGGTGCAGGCAACCCCTCGACAGAATAGTCAGTCTGATCCTCTGCGGTAGTGAGAGGCTGAGCGGCCATGCCTGGCAGAAAACCATGTCGGTAGATATTGCAGCAGCCATGAAGCCAACGGGCACTGCCTCGGTATCTGGAAAAGACGGCGCGAGAGGCCATGCCGATGCTGAGGAGTGGCGAATGGTGGAGGCTTGTCTCAGTGGCGATCAGCGGGCGATGGAGGCTCTCTACCATCGCTTCAAGAGGAGAGTCTTTTCGCTCATTGTCCGGATTGTCGGAGTAGTTGACGCCGAAGAGGTGGTGCAAGAGGCGTTCGTCCGCATTTTTCGCGGGTTGCCTCGTTTTCGCGGCGACAGCGCCTTGGGCACGTGGATCTATCGACTTTCGGTCAACGCCGCCCTGTCGCACGTGGATCGCCGACCCAAGCAAGCTGAGGGTGAGGAGGCGCTCGCACAGCTCACCAGCACCTCTGCGCCTCCCCGCGACCCCAAGCTTGCTGCTCGTCTCGAAGAAGCGCTCACCCGTCTGCCCTCGGGATACCGGGCAGTCATCGTCCTTCACGATATCGAAGGCATGTCGCACGAGGAGATCTCTGCGATCCTGGGCTGTCGGATTGGTACCTCGAAGTCCCAGCTGTTCAAGGCCCGCGCTCGGATGCGGGAGCTCCTGAAACTGGACGATCCTGGTCTTGCTGACGGGTCGGACGTGGTGGAGAGTGGGCCGTGAGAAAGGACTCTTGCCGGCGCTTCGAACCGTTGCTCGGCGAGCTCCTCGACGGTGAGCTCGACGCGAAGACCGCCGACACAGTTTACCGGCACGCGGCAATCTGTGCTCGCTGTGCTGCCAAGCTGGCGGCCACGCGCCGGCTAGTCGAGGCCGCAAGATCGCTGCAATCACCGGAGCCACCGCCGTTGCTTTGGGCACGGATTGCCACCAGGCTCGCAGATGAATTGCCCCAGAAGGAGCGAGTGACGGCAAAGCCTCGACGTGATCGCAGGCGTGCGTGCTGGTGGCGCCCCCGGTGGTGGTGGCGATGGCAAGCAATGCCTCTGGTGCAGCGATCGTGGAAGTGGCAGGCCAAGGCAGCTCCGGTCTTGTTTGGCGCGACAGCTGTCGTGATCGCCCTGCTGTGGCTGGTCGATTCCGGCCAGCTCCTGCTGCAGCCTGCCGGCGGGGCGCAGATGAGTCAGGTGCTCGCTACGCCTTCCGGCTATGCCGCGTCAGCCAGACCAACCAGCTTCGTGTCTGCCAACTCGGCCGTGTCGATAGTGTCCACAGTCTCGACAATCTCGACAGGGTCGACAGTCTCGGCAGGGTCGTCTCTGCCGGATGCCGATTTGCGCGACGCCGTCTTCTCTGGTGTCCGGGGACGGGCCTGGCCAGGAGGAACTGGCGAGCATGGCTTCGTCCAGGCGGATGCCGACTTCGCCGAGACGATTTCCGAGCTGGGACGGCTCGTCGAGAAGGAGCGCCATCGGCTCCCCGGGAGTGTCCTGGTGGAATACGAGTCGAACCTGGCAGCCGTCGAGCGCACGGTGCGCGAGAAGGAGGAGCAGGTTCGTCGACATCCCGAAGACTATGGTTTCCGCGACGAGCTCTACGGTACCTATCGCCGCAAGATGGCCGTTCTCCAGGAAGTGCTCGTCTCGGGAGGTTCTTTTCGGTGAGGCACTTCGCACTGCGGTCTTCCCGCCCGAGTTGGCGACAGGCAACTGGTAGTCGAAAGCCGGCAACTGGCATTGCAAGACAAGAGCATCCCCTCGGCAGTTGTCGGTTTGGTATTGCTGGTTGCCTGTTGCCGGCCGTGCTGGTTTCCGGCGTCGTTCTTCCCGTCGCGCCGCGGCGGATCTGGGCCAACGAGGTATCGAGCGGCAGCGAGTGCGAGCAGGCTGACGACGAGAGCTTGGTCATCGAGAGGGACGCCGTCGAGGTTGCACCCCGCCATGGGGTTTCGTTGCGAACCGTCGAGATTGAGAACCGTCTGGGCGACGTCACCATTATCGGCAGGGACGAGAAAGGGCTCTCCATTTCGGTCACCAAGCGTGCTGCCGACGAGGAGACGCTCGAACGGTTGAAAGTCAATCTGCAGCCCGATCCTGCCGGGTCGGTGAGAATCAGCTCTGTCGTGCTTTTTGGCGAGGAAGCGCGTCCCATCCCGCTCGGCGCGGCCCGGATCGACATCACCGTATCGTTGCCGCGCGAGGCAAAGGTCTCGGTGAAGGTGTGGAACGGGGCGGTGTCGGTGTCCGGGCTCAGCCGCGGGGCAACGCTGCTCGCCAACGATGCCGACATTACCGTTACCGACGTCAAGGGTCCGGTTGCCACCTCCAACCTGCGAGGCCGGCAGCGGCTGATCGCGGTCAGCGGCGATGTTGCCGCTGACAATGCCCACGGAGATCTTGCTCTCGACGAGATAAGCGGCCAGTCACTGGCTGCGAGAGCTCACGATGGCACAGTGGTGGCGACGAGAGTGAGATCTCGCCGGGTCGAGATCCGCACTACCTTCGGCAGCATTCTGTTTCAGGGAGAGTTGCTGGCGGGGGGACGCTATGACTTGAGGTCGTACCGCGGCAACGTGGAAGCTCGTCTGCCGAGAGATACTGCCTTTGTGATCAGTGCCTCCTCGCGGGACGGTACTGTCGCTTCGCGGCTCGATCTGCGGGACGCCCAGAGCCAGCGAGTGGGTGAAGGGCTGAGCAGTGTTGCCGGATACTACGGACCTGCGCACGGCTCACGACTCGGGCCGGTAGAGCGGAGGCCGGCCGTCATCGTGATCACCTCAGTTGTGGGAACCGTCACTGTCGGGCTGGTGAACGAGTGATGGCGATCTCTCCCTCTGGGTCACCAGCAGCACGTCAATGACGGACATCAGAGTTTCCAGTCGACCGCACAGCGAGTAGTACTGCTCCGAGGGAATTTGCCCTTGCTGTTCCAGGGCGATGCTCACTGCCTCGAGGTCGTCGGGCGGCACTTCGAAGTTGCCGTCGTATTCGTCGGTTTCGGTTTGAGTGATCGCTTCGACGGCAAACCCGACCGGCGAGAAACGAAGCCCACCGGGCAAGAACAGTTGCCAGGTGGCGGGTTTCTTCTCGTCGACGATTCTCCATTCGCCGTCCAGGGTCTGGCGCACTACCTCGCCAAAGTAGGCGCCCGCCGTGGTTCCGGTCAGACCGACGAGCTCCGGTCGGCCTGGCGGGATTTGCCGTAGATAGTGGTCCAGGACTGGCAGAGTCTCGGCCGAATAGTCGAGAGTAATGCCCAAAGATGCGCGTACATATGAGACTGCCTGTTCGGCCAGCTCCCATACTGCTCCGGGTGGGGGTGTCGAGGTCTTGTCCACAACCGAGCATCTTATGATAAAGCTACTGGCATGCCACGTTCTTCGGGTAGCGATGTCTATGCCGGATTGGCAGGAAAGACCCGGAGGGAGAAGCTTCAGTACTCGTGTCCGTGTGGGTTGCTCTATCCAGCGGAAGCGTACTTCGGGATCAACGCAACCAGGGATCCAGCTCTGGGAGCGCGCCTGCAGAAGGGGCTCATCAATCGGTTCCGCTGCCCTGGCTGCGGAGCAGAAGGCGTTGCCAATGTCCCGGTCGTCTTCCACGACGAAGAGCATCGACTCCTGGTGCTGCTGCTTCCCGAGTCTCTCCGTCACCGTGAGCTAGAGGAGAGAGCCGCACTGCTCCTCCAAATGGCTGACGATCGAAGCACCTCGGTGCCGCGCTACGCGTGTGAGTTCGTGGTGGCGTACGGCACTGTTGGACTGAGCGGCCTGCTCCATGGCAGCGACGAAGATCGAGACAGGAGCAACGAACACGGCCGAGACCGCGATCAGGATACGGACAGGAATCGGCAGCAAGACGGCGCCGGCGGCGACGGGGGGCGAGATTGGGCCCGGAGCAAGGGAAGAGGCAAGGATGGTTTCGGAGGTGGGTACGGAGGAAGAGACAGTAGCGAGGATGGAGGAGGAGAGAGACGAGCTTTCGAGCCCACCAGCGACCACGATCTGACTCGGCGGCGTGAGAGCAGTGAGAGTACTGAGCCAGGAGTCGTGCCGCCGAAGGGAGCCGGCAAGACCCAGCCATCGTGGACACCCGAGCCGTCGCCAACGGACGAGCTCTGGACTGCCGAGAGCGCTGGCTCGCTTTCACCGCTGGCGGACGAAGACAGATCTGCACATCGCACAATCCCCGAGATCGTCTCGCCACTGGCAGGCCAGCAGCCAGAGGAGCAGGGAGAGGGAGGGCAGGAGAGAGACGAGCAGTCAGTCGTCGGTCCGGAGACTGTCGCGAGCGCCGGGCCTGCCGCGTCCCACGACGTGGTGATCGAGAAATGGATGCTCTCGCGCGCTCCGAGCTTGTGCCTGGTCGATCAGGGGAAGGTTCGCTTGCTGGCCACGCTCGATCCCAGTCGTCTCGAACGCTTCCTGGGAGGCAATCTGGCAGCGCGGATCCAGTTATTTCGGGCGGAGTCCTATCCCGTGGTGGCTCTGGGCATCTGCGTCGACGGCGATCCAGAAACCGAGCCAATCGAGGTCCTCATCAATATCAATCGGTCCGAGGAACGATCGATTCTTGCGCTCTTGGCCACTGCCTTCAGGGCTTCCATCGATCTCTTCGACCACGAGTACCTGCCGGTCTTTCGTGCCGAAATCAGTGCGTGTCTAGAGACGAACACTCGTTTTGTCATTACCGCGGCCGAGGAGCATCTGGCTTCGATTCCTGGTAGTCGGCGTTCGTTCGATCGGGCGAGCAGCGCCTGGCACGCCGAAGCAAGGGCTCTCCAGGGAACCAGACACGGATACGACCTCGAAGAAGACTCCTTTGCCCTTCTGCCGACCGCCAGCGCTGCCAGACGAGCTCTCAGCGTCGTCGCCTACTGGAACGAGCCGCAGAACGAGGAGCATCTGGTCCTGATTCGTTCTTTTCCGCTGGATTGGTGGCAGCGGATTCGCAGTCGAGTCGTGGCTCGGGCAGTCGAGCTCGGTCTGGCGATGCCATCGTCGCTAGTCGAGATCGCGCTGAACGTGACCGCGTTGGGCACGCGCCGAGAGCTAGTCGCCCGACTGGCGCAGACGTTTTCCGAGTCGGGCTCCTCGCCGCCGCGGGCGGGCGATCTGAAACCGGACGA
>JAZDLZ010000023.1:0-3234 GCA_043801535.1 Pseudomonadota bacterium | reverse complement strand
TCATTGGAGTGCCATGTCACCGTCGCGCCGCCGATTGCTGCGGCGAGAATAGCACCTCGAAAGAGGAATGGAACAAGGAACTAGGGACTAGGCACAAGGGACCGGGAACAGCACGACCAACGGCTTTTGTTCACACCCCCTGGGATAGAGAGAGAAGAGAGATAGAGAGATGGACTCTGTCCCACCGGCAGCTCAAGATACGCTCAGCAGCCGATAGTCGTTGCCAGGGCCTTGCTCCCGGGCGAACAAGGAGGGGTCGATGAGCGCTGCACGGACGACGGCGGCAGGACGAAAAACAGTGTTGGCAGAAGGTTCGATGGTCGACGAGTTCCGGGTGGTGCGCTTGGTTGGCCGCGGTGGGATGGGCGAAGTGTACCTGGCGCGTGATGTCAAGCTGGGGCGCAAGGTGGCTCTCAAGCTGATTCGGCCGCGCACACTGGGCGGCGGAGACTCGGTCAATCGGTTCATGCGCGAAGCCAAGCTCACCGCCGGCTTCAGCCATCCTCACATCGTGACGGTCTATCGGGTCGGCGAGCACAATGGCAGGCCATACCTGGCGCTCGAGTTTTTGGAGGGACAGAATCTGCGCCAACGCTTGCAGGAGGAGCGGCCTGGGCTGAGGGAGGCGATGCGCATCGGGTTGGCCATTGCCCAGGCATTGACCGAGGCGCACCGACACAGGGTACTGCACCGCGACTTGAAACCAGAGAACGTGCTGCTGGCCAAGGACGGAGGAGTGAGGGTTTTGGATCTGGGGTTGGCCAAGATGGTGGGTGACGCTGGTGCAGATGGGAATAGTAGTAGCGGCAGCGACGGCTGCGGCGACAGCAGCGTTGGCGGCGATGGTGGTGCTGATGGTGGCGCTGATGACGGGACAGCGCCGGTCAGGCGGCCGGCGGCTGCAGACGAAGACCAGGCGAAGGAAGGGTTCTTCGGCGCTGCGCGCTACGCGGATCCCGGCGAAACGAAGAGCATCCCTCTGGGCACCTCGAGCTCTGCGAACGACGGCGACACGAAGAGCATGCTCTGCGGCACTCCACGCTATTTGGCACCGGAGAGTTGGCTTGGCGAGGGAATCGGCGAGACGGCTGATGTATGGGCGCTGGGCATGATTCTGGCCGAGCTGTTTCTCGGAAGGCATCCGTACCATGGGTTGTCCGGGGCGCTGTTGCGATGCCAGGTAGTTGCAGTCGAATCAGTCCCGTTGGCCCTTCCGGGCGCCGAGGTGCCGCCAGAGCTGGTTACTCTCGTGGCCAGTTGTCTGGAGAAGGATCCATCAAGACGCCCGCCGGCGCTGGTGGTGGCCAAGCGGTTGGACGAGCTACTTGCCCGAGGCGGGCGACCGCGGCATTCTGCCGAGGAGAGTCCTTTTCGCGGGTTGTTCTCGTTCGGAGAGCTGCACGCCGATCTGTTCTTCGGCCGCGATGCCGAGATAGCCGCGTTCCTCGAGCGACTGCGCGAGCAACCGGTTCTGGCAGTGGTGGGTCCGTCCGGCGTGGGAAAGAGCTCGTTCGTCCAGGCCGGAGTGGTGCCGCGACTGCGCGAGCAAGGCTCGTGGACTGTCCTGATGGTACGGCCTGGAAACGATCCGTTTGCGGCTCTCGCCGGACGACTGGAGGGCGGGGAGAGCTCCGTTCCGGCGAAATCACTGGGCTCGAGTACAATGATGTCGCATTTCCGGGAGATTTGGGCCGATCGTCCCGGTATTTCTTTCGCGGAAGCAGAACAGCGCCTGACTGGCGAGCTCGCGCTGCGTCTCCACGATTCACCACGTCTCCTCAACGTGCTTCTCGAGGAATTGGCCGAGCGACAGCACAGCAAGGTGCTGCTGCTCGTCGACCAGGTCGAGGAGGCGTACACTCTGGTCGCGGACGAGCAAGTGCGCTCGCGGTTTCTGCGAGCGGTCTGCAGCGCAGCCGACGATCCTCTCGGACCGGTCAGGGTTGTGCTCACCGTGCGCGATGACTTTCTCGGACGACTGGCGGAAAGCGGCGAGATCGAGGCGGCGCTGCGTCAAGTAACGGTGCTCAGACGGCCGGGACCAGAGGCTCTACGAGAGATCCTGGAGAAGCCAGTCGAGGCAATGGGGTACAGATACGAGGACGGCGAGCTGGTCGAAGAGATGATTCGCGCGGTGCAGGGCGAGCCAGCGAGCTTGCCGCTCCTGCAGTTTGCCGGCCAGATGCTCTGGGAGCGCCGGGATCGCGAACAGCGCCTCATCCGGCGGCATGCCTACGAGGCAATGGGACGGATCACCGGAGCTCTCGCCGAACACGCTGACGGGGTTCTGGCCAGCCTGCCTCCGCCGCAGATCAAGGACGCCCGCGAGCTTCTGTTGCGGCTGGTAACCGCCGAGGGTGCCCGTCGGGTAGTGGCAGCAACGACCGTTCTCGACGGGCTCGGACCAGGCGCCGCCGAGGTTCTCACCCGGCTAGTGCAGGCTCGACTCGTCACCACCCGACGAGGCGTCCGCCAAGGCGAAGGAGAAGCAGTCCTGGAGCTGGTGCACGAATCGCTGGTGCGGAGCTGGGGAAGGCTGGCGCGCTGGCTCGAGGAGAGCCGGGAAGACGTGGCGTTCGTTGCCGAGATCAGCCAGGCGGCCGAGCTCTGGGAGAGGCGCGGCAGTCGCAGGGAGGAGGTCTGGCAGGACGATGCGCTGCGCGATGCCCGCAGCAAGGCCGCCCGTCTCGGCACTACTATCCCTGACGCAGTGGCTCGATTCCTCGCGGCCGGAGTCAAAAAAGAGCTCGGCGCCCAGCGCCGCCAAAAAAGGGTCCTCACTCTCGTCATTGCCGGCCTCGCCTCGATAGCCATCGCTGCCATTCTGACAGCCCAGCTCGCCTTTCGCCAGAAGAGGCGTACCGAGGAGCTTCGCGCACGCGCCGAGCAACGCGAAGCCGAGGCTCAGGCTCAGCGCGCCGAGGCCCTCCGCGAAGGCGCCAGCGCCGCCTTGAATCGCGGCGACCTTCTCGAGGCACGAGCCAAGCTTCGCGGCTCGCTGGAGACTAACGATTCGACCATGGGCCGGGTGCTCTGGGGAGAGCTCGAGCAGGAATCGCTCGTGTGGAGCAGAAGACTGGGTGGATGGGTCATGGACGTCGCCTACTCGCCGGACGGCAGGTCAGTGGCGAGTGCGTGCTACGACGGAAACGTCTACTTGGTCGAAGTGGAGACAGCGGCGATGCGGGTGCTGCGCGGAAGGACTGGCGTGCTCACCTCGGTTGCGCTGTCTCC